>NZ_JBFSUR010000030.1:0-70842 GCF_041467535.1 Vibrio sp. 10N.247.311.47 | reverse complement strand
ACCTCTCGGCGCCAGAACCTAAATCTGGTGCGTCTACCAATTCCGCCACGACCGCGTTATTTCCTAAAAACTCTTTGTTACTAAAGACAAACTTTAATATCAAATAGAGTGCTTAGGAAATGGTGGCTACTGCGGGATTTGAACCTGCGACCCCATCATTATGAGTGATGTGCTCTAACCAACTGAGCTAAGTAGCCATTTCCATATTGTTGCTCATTTCGAAACGTTGCCGCTTCGCTGTGAACGGGGCGCATTATGCGGAGTTGAGTGAAACCCGTCAACTTTTTTTTTGAATAAATCGCGAATAAACATCTGTTCGGTTTCTTTTTAGGCAAAGAGGCGTATTTGTCGACAAAAAACAGGTCTAAAAGGCGATATATATAGGAAGTTAACTTTCTGGTGAGGGACAATTTAGAAAGGGGAAAAACAAAAAGGCCAGTGAATTCACTGGCCTTTTTTCTAGATGTCTAATCAGAATTATACATTGAAGCGGAAGTGAACAACGTCACCATCTTTAACGATGTATTCTTTACCTTCAAGGCGCCATTTACCTGCGTCTTTCGCACCGCTCTCACCGTTAAATTCGATGAAGTGATCGAATCCAACAACTTCAGCACGGATGAAACCTTTCTCGAAGTCTGTGTGGATCTTACCCGCTGCTTGTGGCGCAGTTGCACCTACAGGGATTGTCCAAGCACGAACTTCTTTAACACCAGCTGTGAAGTAAGTCTGAAGAGTCAGTAGTTCGTAACCAGAGCGGATCACTCGGTTAAGACCTGGTTCTTCGATACCCATATCCGCAAGGAACTCTTCGCGATCTTCGTCATCAAGCTCAGAAAGCTCTGATTCGATTGCTGCACAAACAGCAACAACAACGTTGTTTTCGTTTTCTGCGTATTCACGAACAGCGTCTAGGTATGGGTTATTTTCAAAACCATCTTCTGCAACGTTTGCGATGTACATTGTTGGCTTAAGCGTTAGGAAGTTTAGGTAGCCGATTGCTGCCGCTTCTTCTTTGCCAAGTTCAACAGTACGTCCCATACCACCTTCAGTTAGAACTGGAAGTAGCTTTTCTAGTACAGTGATTTCGAATTTAGCGTCTTTGTCGCCGCCTTTCGCTTTCTTCGCGTTACGTTGAATTGCACGCTCACAGCTGTCTAAGTCAGCCAGTGCAAGTTCTAGGTTGATCACTTCGATATCTTCAATTGGAGATACTTTGCCAGCAACGTGAACAATGTTTTCATTTTCAAAGCAGCGTACAACGTGACCGATAGCGTCAGTTTCACGGATGTTAGCTAGGAATTTGTTACCAAGACCTTCACCTTTAGATGCGCCAGCAACTAGGCCCGCGATATCTACGAATTCCATTGTCGTTGGAAGGATCTTCTGTGGATTAACAATTTTTGCTAATGCATCTAAGCGTAGATCTGGAACCGGAACGATACCTGTGTTTGGTTCGATCGTACAAAATGGAAAGTTTGCTGCTTCGATGCCTGCTTTAGTCAGTGCGTTAAACAGAGTTGACTTACCAACGTTTGGTAGACCAACGATGCCACATTTAAAACCCATGATATAAACCTTATTCTGCTTTGAACGTATGTAAGCGATTTTGTGCTTTTGGTAGGCCATCTTTTAATAAGATGTCTAGGCTGCGAACCGATTCGTCAACGACGGCCTCGATACACTCTTGCTCTTTTTGAGGAGCTTTGCCTAATACATAACCTGCAACTTTATCTTTGTGTCCTGGATGGCCGATGCCTAATCTAAGACGATAGAATTCTTTATTGTTACCCTGCTTGCTGATGATGTCTTTCAGACCATTATGTCCGCCATGACCACCACCTTTTTTAAACTTTCCAATACCAGGAGGCAGATCTAACTCATCGTGAGCGACCATGATCTCTTCTGGTTTAATTTGGTAGAACTTTGCTAAGGCTGCAACTGCTTTGCCTGACAAGTTCATAAAAGTCGTTGGGATCAGCAAACGAAGATCTTCACCGTGAACCATGATACGACCCGTTAGGCCAAAGAACTTTGGTTCGTTCTTTAGTGTCACGTTATGTACACGCGCTAATTCTTCAACTACCCAAGCGCCCGCGTTGTGGCGAGTTTTGGCGTATTCTGGACCTGGATTAGCCAGTCCAACGAGAAGTTTTATTTGTTGGCTCAAGGTATGGATCTCTCTTGGGATTTCAAAAAGCGCCGTATGATATCACAGTTTATGAAAAAGGTGCGAGCTAGCTGATAGCTGCGCGATTATTCCTGTTTGTGATAACTAGCAGTGCAATATTACTCAGACATAAAAAAAGCACTTCATTGACTGAAGTGCTTAATATCTTTCTCTCGCGTGTTTCTAAAACCAAGCTTTTGTAAAAAAAGCTATTGGGCTTTGATTAGTTGAACATCGCTGAGATTGATTCTTCGTTGCTGATACGACGAATCGCTTCAGCAAGCATGCGAGAAAGGCTAAGTGTTGTCACTTTACCCGTCGCAGCCATCTCTGGAGATAGAGAGATAGAATCCGTTACGATAACTTGGTCTAGAACAGAGTTCTTGATGTTGTTCGCAGCAGTACCAGAGAAAACAGCGTGAGTTGCGTAAGCGAATACACGCTTAGCACCGCGCTCTTTAAGCGCTTCAGCTGCTTTACATAGTGTGCCACCCGTATCGATCATGTCATCAACGATAACACAGTCACGACCTTCAACATCACCGATTAGGTTCATTACTTCAGAAACGTTAGCACGTGGACGACGCTTATCAACGATAGCGATGTCAACATCACCTAGCGCTTTAGCCGTTGCACGAGCACGTACAACACCACCAAGGTCTGGAGAAACCACAACTGGGTTTTCTAAGCCACGGTTCGCCATGTCTTCTAGAAGAACTGGAGTGCCGAAGATGTTATCAACAGGTACATCGAAGAAGCCTTGGATTTGCTCTGCGTGTAGGTCGATAGTAAGAACGCGGTCAACGCCAACGTTAGAAAGGAAATCTGCAACAACTTTTGCAGTAATTGGCACACGAGCAGAACGTACACGACGATCTTGACGGGCATAACCGAAGTAAGGGATTACAGCAGTAATACGGCCAGCAGAAGCACGGCGCATTGCGTCAATCATTACCACCAATTCCATAAGGTTGTCATTGGTTGGTGCACAAGTTGATTGAATCAGGAATACATCGCTACCACGAACGTTTTCATTGATTTGAACAGCGACTTCGCCATCAGAAAAACGGTCTACAGTAGCATCGCCAAGAGAGATGTATAGACGATCAGCAATACGTTGGGCTAGTTCAGGTGTTGCGTTACCAGCAAATAGCTTCATATCAGGCACGGTGGAAACCTCGGGTTGCGTCCAGTTTTAAATAGATTGTGGGTGGGCTGATTGGTATTCAGCCAGAGTTTCTTTTAAAGGAGAAATGTTTCTTCCTTTCGCTACGAAAGCGGAAACTGTGTCAGGCAGTTGTTCTCGCACCAATTCGGCTTCTTTTTTGCTGTTAAATTCAGCAAAAACGCACGAACCTGTACCAGTCAATCTCGACGGCGCGTATTGTAGCAGCCATGAAAGTTGCTTATCAACCTCTGGGTACAGCATTCGCACAATTTTTTCGCAATCGTTTACGTATTCTTGCTCTAGAAGCGTTGCTAGCGCTCGCTTTGGCGTATTTCGAGTTAATTCTGAATGTTTGAATATGTCTGCAGTTGCTATGCTCACTTGAGGTTTGGCGACTAGATACCATTTTTCATCCGGATTAGCTGGTGACAATTGTTCTCCAACCCCTTCAGCAAAGGCGGCGTGGCCTCGAACGAAGACAGGAACGTCAGCACCAAGCTTCAAACCGATCTCTGCAAGTTGATCATCAGAAAGATTCAGTTGCCACAAGTAATTAAGCGCCACTAACACAGTTGCAGCATTTGAAGAGCCTCCGCCAATACCACCACCCATTGGTAGCACTTTCTTTAGCTCAATATCGGCACCGAAAGAGGTTGAGGTGTACTGTTGAAGTGCAGTAGCGGCTTTCCAAATTAGGTTGTCTTCAAGCGCTACACCAGGTATTTCTGGCGTGATGGTTATCGAGCTCGTTTCTGAGTTTGCGGTAACCGTCAGTTCATCACCAAAGTCAACGAACTGAAAGAGTGTTTGAAGCTCGTGGTAACCATTATCACGTCGGCCAGTGATATAAAGAAATAGATTCAGCTTTGCTGGAGAAGGCCAGTGTGTTGGTGTTGTAATCATTTTTTCAGTGTCCACTTCGAAACTACGATGTTGATTTTGTTTTGGTCTTGCTTGAAAGAGAGTCGAGTAGGGAGCGGAATCGTCTCCACATTTACTTTGTCTTCACCAGATTGCAGAGTACTCGGCATCTCTGTATTGCGATAGTTAGCAAAACTCAGAGTCCATAGTTGGTTGCTGACTTGCTTGGTTAGTGACTCAAGGGTGTTCGTTGTATTTAGCTGATAGCTATCCGCTTGGTCTGGAATGCCAAGGAACCATTGTGGCAGATGATCAACAGGGATCTTCAAGCCTGTAAGCTGCTCAACCAAAATAGAGGCGCTCGCGTGGGTAAATACTTGGTCATCATAAGTGACGACTTTTGCACCCGATGGATCTATGGTTAGGTTCAGTGCAGTTTGACCGAGAAAAGTAGTGAGCCTTAATTGACTTTGATTTGGTGAATGTTTCCAAATGAAATTTAGGCTTTGACGTTGCTCTGGGGAAATGTAAGCGAGCTTGCCTGAGGCTTGATAGTTGTCTATCTGTAAAAGCCGATCTTGATGACTTTGCCATTCAACGCTGGTTGGTTGTTCTGGGATAGACGAGCAACCCACCATAGTTATGGCCATAAAAATAAGAGACGCGATTTTGAGAAGCTTGCTCATGTTTGCTCACAACTTGTTCAAATTTATCTAAAAAACGCTTCAACTATAGCATTGAATTCACGAACTCAGGAAAACAAATCCCGCTTGCTCTTTAAATAGAGCCATGCATCAAGTAAAATTCGCCCCTTGTTTCCATTCCCTGATCGAGAACTTCTGATACATGTCTTTGCTTGCCGTAGGTATCAATCACAATACAGCGTCGGTTGAATTGCGAGAAAAAGTCGCTTTTGGTCCAGATAAATTATCTGAGGCACTCAAGCAACTTAACGCAAATGCACACGTGAATGGAAGTGTCATACTTTCTACCTGTAATCGAACTGAAGTGTATTGCGACGTTAAAGGCGTGGCTAAAAACAAACTCATCGATTGGTTGTCGGTTTTCCATCAAGTTAGCCCAGAAGAGCTAAAGCCAAGCCTTTATATCCATGAAGAGCAGGCGGCGATTAAACACTTAATGCGCGTTGCTTGTGGTTTGGACTCTTTAGTCTTGGGTGAACCGCAGATCTTAGGTCAGGTGAAGCAAGCGTATACGGACTCGCGAGAGAACAAATCCGTTGATGCTTCAATGGAAAAACTATTCCAGAAATCATTTTCTGTTGCGAAGCGTGTTCGAACTGAAACTGAAATCGGCGGAAGCGCGGTTTCTGTAGCTTACGCAGCCTGTACCTTAGCCAAGCATATTTTTGAATCCATCGCAGATTCAACCGTGTTACTGGTTGGTGCGGGTGAAACCATTGAGCTGGTGGCTAAGCACCTTTCGGCGAATGGCTGTACAAAAATGATTGTGGCGAACCGAACTCGAGAACGTGCTCTAGGGCTAGCAGAAGAATTTGGTGCTGAAGTGATCAGCTTGAATGAGATCCCTGATCATCTTCATCGAGCGGACATCGTAATTAGCTCAACCGCAAGTCCATTGCCTATTATCGGTAAGGGTATGGTTGAGACTGCTCTAAAAACAAGAAAGCATCAGCCGATGTTATTGGTTGATATTGCCGTTCCACGTGATGTGGAATCGCAGGTTGGTGATCTAAATGATGCCTACCTTTATTCGGTTGATGATTTGCAGTCGATTGTTGATGGCAATATCGAACAACGTAAAGTTGAAGCGATTCAAGCTGAAGCGATCGTCAGTGAAGAAAGTGCCGCGTTCATGAGTTGGATGCGCTCTTTACAAGCGGTAGACAGTATTCGAGATTACCGTAAATCGGCTAACGAAATCCGCGAAGAATTATTAAGTAAAAGTTTACAATCGCTTGCCGCTGGCGGTGACCCTGAAAAAGTTTTACTCGAGCTCAGCAATAAGCTCACAAACAAATTGATCCATGCTCCAACGCGCGCACTTCAAAGTGCAGCTGAGCAAGGAGAACCTGCAAAATTAATGGTCATTAGACAGAGTTTGGGCTTAGAAAACCCTCAATAATATTAGACCTCCAACAAGATAAGACATTATGAAAGCCTCGATTCTAGTAAAGCTTGAAACACTTGTTGAACGCTATGAAGAAGTTCAACATCTACTTGGTGATCCAGATGTAATCGGGAATCAAGACAAATTCCGTGCACTTTCGAAAGAATACTCTCAACTTGAAGAAGTGACAGCTTGCTTCCAGTCATACCAGCAAGCGAAAGAAGATCTAGAAGCTGCTGAAGAGATGGCAAACGAAGACGACGCAGAAATGCGTGAAATGGCTCAAGATGAAATCAAAGATGCGAAAGCAGCAATTGAGCGTCTGACTGATGAGCTACAGATTCTTCTTATTCCAAAAGATCCAAACGATGAGCGTAACTGTTTCCTAGAAATCCGCGCAGGTGCGGGTGGTGATGAAGCAGGTATCTTCGCGGGCAACCTGTTCCGTATGTACTCTAAGTTTGCTGAGAAGAAAGGTTGGCGTGTTGAAATCATGAGCAGCAATGCTTCTGAGCAAGGCGGCTACAAAGAGATGATCGCTAAGGTTAGTGGCGACGCTGTTTACGGCACCATGAAGTTTGAGTCAGGCGGTCACCGTGTACAACGTGTACCTGAAACCGAATCTCAAGGCCGTGTTCACACGTCAGCATGTACGGTTGCGGTTATGCCTGAGATCCCAGAAGCGGATCTTCCAGAAATCAAAGCGGGCGACCTTAAAATTGATACTTTCCGTGCATCAGGCGCGGGTGGTCAGCACGTTAACACCACGGATTCAGCAATCCGTATTACTCACTTACCAACGGGTACAGTAGTAGAGTGTCAGGACGAGCGTTCTCAGCATAAAAACAAAGCGAAAGCGATGGCTGTTCTTGCTGCTCGTATTGTTCAAGCAGAAGAAGAGCGCCGCGCGGCAGCGGTTTCTGATACACGTCGTAACCTACTAGGTTCGGGTGACCGTAGTGACCGTATTCGTACGTACAACTACCCACAAGGCCGTGTTTCGGATCACCGTATCAACCTTACAATTTACCGTCTTAACGAAGTACTTGAAGGTGACATGCAAAGCTTGCTTGATCCTGTACTTCAAGAGCACCAAGCCGATCAGCTTGCTGCACTTGCAGAGAACAACTAACCAGTATGCAGTCAGCATATACGGTTGAAAGTGCTTTAAAAGCAGCAATCGTAAAGCTTCAAGAGGGTGATAACACATCACCCTCTATTGATGCCGCGGTACTGCTTTGTCACGCCTTAGATAAACCAAGATCTTACCTACTGACTTGGCCTGAGAAGCATCTCACCTCTGAGCAAGAGTCTGAATTCAATGCCCTTCTAAAACGTCGCTTAACCGGTGAGCCTGTGGCTTACATTATCGGTGAGCGTGAGTTTTGGTCACTGCCGTTAAAAGTTTCCCCTTCTACATTAATCCCACGCCCAGATACCGAGCGTTTGGTTGAAGTAGCGTTGGATAAAACCTTTGGCAAGCAAGGCGCGATTCTCGATTTAGGGACAGGTACAGGTGCTATCGCGTTAGCATTGGCGTCTGAGATGCCGAATCGACAGGTGACGGGTATTGATCTTCGCCCTGAAGCGCAGCAGCTTGCGACAGAGAATGCACAGCGTCTCAACATCACCAATGCGACTTTTTTGCATGGTAGTTGGTTTGAGCCTTTGAGCTCTGAAGGCGTTGTGAAATTCTCTCTGATTGTTTCTAACCCGCCATACATTGAGAAGAATGATCCTCATTTGTCTCAAGGCGATGTGCGTTTTGAGCCGATCACAGCACTGGTTGCTGAAGAGAAAGGGCTTGCAGATATTCGATACATTTCTGAAAACGCACGTGGCTTTTTGGAAAATGAAGGTTGGTTAGCATTTGAACACGGCTATGACCAAGGTTTGGCAGTTCGTGAGATTATGCAGGCGCTCGGTTATCTCGATGTTGTCACAGAGAAAGATTACGGTGGTAATGACCGAGTGACATTGGGTCGTTACTGTTCATAGTTAGTGATTGTTAATCGTCTTGTGAGCAATGGATGATGAACTTGCTAAATTGATACCTTTAACTCGACAATACATTTAACCCGATAATGCATTTAACGCAGAAATACAGAGATTTTATGCAGAACTACAGAGCATTAACGGGTATTGTGAGGCTCGTGTTAACGAAAGCACATATAAAAATATAAAGGAATACCATGTACGAAGGTCTAAAACATTTTCACCTATTAACGATTGCTATAAGTGCGCTACTTCTCTCGATTCGTTTCGCTCTTATGATGGCTAACTCACCTAAGCTTAAGCATCCTTTCTTGCAGCGTTTCCCTCATATCAATGACTCGTTGCTATTGCTATCGGGTATTGGTTTGATTTTCATCACTGGCTTTATTCCATTTACACCAGCAGCACCATGGTTAACCGAAAAACTAACTTGTGTTATGGCTTACATCGCATTAGGTTTCTTTGCGCTTAAGCTAGGTAAAAACAAGCTACTGAGAGTATTCTCTTTCTTTGGTGCGCTTGGCTGGTTAGCGATGGCAGGCAAAATCGCAATGACCAAGACACCAACATTTTTCGGTTAATTATCTCCTTATTTCGGTTAACTATCTATGTACGAATTTTTTGATGAAGACTTTGACCAGCTAGAGTTAGCTGAAGGTGCATTGATCTTAAATAAAGCGATTAACCCAGAAACTCAAGACAGTTGGGCAGAGCAAGAGCTGGCGAGATTGTTAAAAGACGCCGAGTTTGCTTTGGTTAATGAAACCGATGAACAGCAGAAGTTTGAATCTTTTATTCGACTATTCTTTTATGAATGGGGTTTTGCTGGCGATAAAGATGCGTATTTCTCTTCGGAAAACGCGTTCATCGATAAAGTGCTTGAGAGAAAGAAAGGCATTCCAGTGAGTCTGGGGGCGATCTTTCTTTTTCTAGGTCGCAAGCTAGGCTTTCCTGTAGAGGGCGTCTCTTTCCCGACTCAATTCTTACTTAAAGTAAGTTGGTACGGGCAAGCTGCAGCCTATATTAACCCTTATAACGGTGAGTATGTTGGCGAACAAACGCTGCGAGCATGGTTAATTGGCCATGATGGCCCATTAGCTAAGGTGAAACCTGAGCACTTAGAAGTCGCCGACCACCCAACAATTATTGGTAAGTGGTTAGCCCTGCTCAAGAGTGCACTGCTGCGAGAAGAGCGTTATACACTTGCATTGAAGTGTACTGACCTTGCTTTGACGTTTGTACCTGATGACCCATATGAAATCCGTGACCGCGGTTTTATCTATCAGCAGCTAGACTGTCACCAAGTAGCCGCAACCGATTATCAATACTTTATCGACCAATGCCCAGATGACCCGGCATCTGAGTTACTGAAATCTCAAGTGAACGTCATGAACGAAAAGACAGTGGTTGTTCACTAATTAATAATTATTTAGAGAGAATATGATGGAACAGAAAACAGTTCATATTGGCGATATGCCAATTGCTAACGACAAGCCATTTACGCTATTTGCAGGCATGAACGTTCTTGAATCTCGCGATCTTGCTATGCAGATCTGTGAGCACTATGTAAAAGTAACCGAGAAGCTGGGCATCCCTTACGTATTTAAGGCGTCTTTTGATAAAGCGAACCGCAGCTCAGTTCATTCATACCGTGGTCCAGGAATGGAAGAAGGTCTCAAAATCTTCCAAGAGCTGAAAGATACTTTCGGCGTGAAGATCATTACTGATATCCACACAGAAGCTCAAGCTCAGCCTGTTGCGGATGTGGTTGATGTAATCCAACTACCTGCATTCCTAGCTCGTCAAACTGATCTTGTTGAAGCAATGGCTAAGACTGGCGCAGTAATCAACGTGAAGAAGCCTCAGTTCATGAGCCCGAATCAAGTTGGCAACATCGTTGATAAGTTCGCTGAGTGCGGTAATGACAACATCATCCTTTGTGAGCGTGGCGCTTGCATGGGTTACGATAACCTTGTTGTGGATATGCTTGGCTTTGGCGTAATGAAGAAGTCTTCAAACGGTAGCCCAATCATCTTCGACGTGACGCACTCTCTACAAATGCGTGACCCATCAGGTGCTGCATCTGGCGGTCGTCGTGAGCAAACGGTTGAACTTGCTAAAGCGGGTCTTGCTACGGGTATTGCGGGTCTGTTCATTGAAGCTCACCCAAACCCAGACCAAGCTCGTTGTGATGGCCCATCTGCGCTACCTCTAGACAAACTAGAGCCGTTCTTGAAGCAGATGAAAGCACTTGATGACCTTATCAAAGGCTTTGAGCATATTGATATTAAATAATTGAGATGGATGTGAAGTAACGGAAACGTTATTTAACAAAGTTGATCTAAGAAAGCCCAGTTCTCTGAATTGGGCTTTTTTTTTATCTCGTAAAATCAGCCGAACATAAACCGTTCATTTAAAGAGTTGTTAACGTGGCGGGTTATTACCTAAGAAACTCTTATATGAGTGTTAGGTCAGTCCTGTTTGCAGTAAATTACTGATATTCATCACACTTTGTAAGTAAACGATTGCTTGTGATGCAGGGGAAGTTTGAGTGTAATCTCATAATTTTGTTACACTTAACTGTTGACCTATGCGTGACCAATTCGACATAAATATGAAATCGTCGTGTTACATCTAGAATGTTAATTTAAGATTAGTCATGTTGAAGTCTTATTGTTCGAACTCCAGGAAAGGGGTCGCAATAGATTATAAAAAGCAGTGGATTCCCTAAAAAGTTCAAAGGTATGACAATGAAGCAACGCCTTATTCTAAAGACAGCACTAAGTGCTGCAATTCTAGCTACTCTAGCTGGGTGTGCGTCTCAATCAGCTCATGATTGGAACCAAGACGAAACTTACAAGCTAACGATTCTTCACACAAACGATAACCATGGTCGTTTCTGGCAGAATAAATATGGCGAATACGGCATGTCTGCACGTAAAACGCTAGTTGACCAACTTCGTTCAGAAGTTGAAGCAGAAGGCGGTAGCGTGTTGCTTCTATCTGGCGGTGACATCAACACGGGTGTTCCAGAGTCAGACCTTCAGGACGCAGAACCTGATTTTAAAGGTATGAACAAAATTGGTTACGATGCCATGGCATTGGGTAACCACGAGTTTGATAACTCTTTAGACGTATTACAAAAGCAGATCGACTGGGCTAACTTCCCAATGCTATCTGCAAACATCTACGATAAAGCGACAGGTGAACGTAAGTTCCAAGCTTACGAGATGTTCGAAAAGCAAGGCATCAAGATTGCGGTTATTGGTTTAACAACTGAAGATACCCAAAAGATTGGTAACCCTGAATTTATCGCAGGCATCGACTTCCGTGATCCTAAAGAAGAAGCGAAGAAGCTAATCGCTGAACTTAAAGAAACAGAAAAACCGGATCTAATCTTTGCTGTGACTCATATGGGTCACTACGAAAATGGCCAACGTGGTGTTAATGCTCCGGGTGATGTCGCACTTGCTCGTTACCTAAACGAAGGCGATCTAGACATGATCGTTGGTGGTCACTCTCAAGAGCCTGTATGTATGGAAGGCCCTAACGTTGCGAAGAAAAACTTCAAGCCGGGTGATGAGTGTAAGCCTGACGTACAGAACGGTACTTACATCGTTCAAGCTCACGAGTGGGGCAAGTACGTAGGTCGTGCTGATTACGAATTCCGTAATGGCGAGCTAGAGATGGTGAGCTACGACCTGATTCCAGTTAACCTTAAGAAGAAAGTTAAGATCGACGGTAAGAAGCAACGTGTTCTTATTCAAGATGAAATCGCACAAGACCCAGAGCTACTTGAATTCCTACGTCCTTTCCAAGAGCAAGGTCAGGCACAGCTAGAAGTTCAAATCGCTGAGACAAATGGCAAGCTTGAAGGCGATCGTAACGTCGTTCGTTTCCAACAGACCAACCTAGGTCGTTTGATTGCGACTTCTCACATGGAGCGTGCAAAAGCAGACTTCGCTGTGATGAACTCTGGTGGCGTTCGTGACTCAATTGAAGCCGGTAATGTTACTTACAAAGATGTACTGAAGGTACAGCCTTTTGCAAACATCCTGACTTACACAGACATGACGGGTAAAGAAGTTCTGGATTACCTAAATGTAGTAGCGACTAAACCAATCGATTCTGGTGCTTACGCTCAGTTTGCTGGAATCTCTATGACAGTAGCGAACGGTGAAGTATCGAATGTATTCATCGGTGGCAAACAGCTTCGTCTAGACGAAACTTACCGTTTCACAGTACCAAGCTTTAACGCTGCTGGTGGTGACGGTTACCCTAAACTGTCTGATCACCCAGGTTACGTAAATACTGGTTTTGTTGATGCTGAAGTGCTGAAAGAGTACCTAGAAGCAAACAGCCCGGTTGACGTGAACAAGTACGCGCCTTCAGGCCAAATGGTTTACAAGTAATTGAATCCAAGCAATTGTATCAATAGGTGCTAAATTAGATTGACTCTAGCACCATGATAAATTTAACTAAAGCGACGCCTCGGCGTCGCTTTTTGTTTATCTATCGTTTGGATTTGTTATGACCCCAGCAATCAATCTCGCCAAGAAAAAGAAAATCGCTCATAGCGTGCATCAGTACCATCATGATGCCAATAATACGAACTATGGTTTAGAAGCCGTTGAAGCGCTTGGTCAAGATCCCAAACGTGTATTCAAAACGCTGTTGTTCTGCTTGAATGGTGTGGCGAAAGATTTGGCGGTTGCCGTTATTCCTGTCGACCAGAAGCTAAATCTAAAGCTTGCCGCTAAAGCAGCGAAAGGCAAAAAAGCAGAGATGGCCGATCCTGAGATTGCTCAGAAAACCACGGGCTATGTTGTTGGTGGCATTAGTCCGCTTGGACAGAAGAAAGCACTGCCTACCTTCGTTCATTCCAGTGCGACAGATTTTGAAACGATATGTGTGAGTGCAGGTAAGCGTGGGCTAGAGATTGAATTAGACCCAAAAGACTTAACACTTCTGACTCGCGGCCAGTTTGCTGATTTATGTTTATAGATTGTCGTCGTCATGATGATAAAACTATCGAATGACCAACAAAAACGCCCGCTAGACTAATCTAGCGGGCGTTTTTATATCGAGAGTCTCGTCTTACTGATTCAGACTACTTCTTCAGACCTAAAGTACCACCAACACGCTTTGGTGCAGGTTTGTTCGGTCTGTTTGAATCTTGGCTGCGGTTTGCCGGCTTCCCGCTTCTACGATCGGTATTATCGCGATCTGTGCGATTGCGATCCGAACGATTTCTATCTGAATTAGAACGCTCTGAACGAGAGTTCGATTTCCAGTTCTCGGTATTACCACCGCTTTCACCATTCGATGAATTGCGGCCACGCTTTGAATTAGGTGCATGACGGAATTCATCCGCATTGTTACCGCGGTAGGTGCGTGTACGGTTCTCATTTTGATTACGGCGCGCTGTTGAAGCTTGGTTCTCTTCACGGCTATCAAAAAGTTTCGCGTCAGTCGCTTTGCGAATGCGTTGACCTTTCGCGTTCATTTTTGACGCATCTTCCGTACTTACTGAGCCTTCACACATCGCTAAAATTTCAGTGATCTCTTCGTCGCTCAGGTAGCGCCATTTGCCGTTAGGAATACCGTCTAGTGAGATATTCATAATACGAACACGACGCAGTTTAAATACTTCATAACCGAGCGCTTCACACATACGGCGAATTTGGCGGTTAAGGCCTTGTGTTAGCGTAATTCGGAATGAGAACTTAGTCTCTTTCTCTACTTTACATGGCAAAGTGACTGTATCGAGAATGTGAACGCCAGCGCCCATTTGCTTCAAGAATTCCGTCGTAATCGGCTTATCTACACGCACCACGTATTCTTTCTCGTGGTTGTTACCTGCACGTAGGATCTTGTTTACGATGTCGCCGTCATTGGTTAGGAAGATAAGGCCATCAGAAGGCTTATCTAGACGACCAATCGGGAAAATGCGCTTGTGGTGGCCAATAAAGTCGACGATGTTGCCAGGAATATCACGCTCAGTCGTACAGGTGATACCTGTTGGTTTATTGAGAGCAATGTAAATCGGCTTCTCTTTTGAGCGAACAGGCTTATTGTCGATCTCAACATCATCACCTGGCAAGACTTTAGTACCCATTTCAGGGATCTTACCGTTAATAGTAACTCGGCCTGCATCAATCAGTTTATCGGCTTCGCGGCGTGAGCAAAAACCAGTTTCACTGATGTATTTATTAAGGCGTTTAGCTTGGGATTCTTGTGACATGATATTCTCTTAGCGTTTCACAACGGAAATGTAGATAAACAAAAAGCAACCTTTGGATAGTTGCTTTGAGTTGAAATTCGTTAACCGAGGTAATTTTAGCACTTGGTGTGAGTCTAGGCACGAAATATCGATCTTGATGCAAAATCGTTACTAGTCCATTTATCTATCTCAACCTATTAACTGGTGCGTTTTTGATGGCGCTCTCTGTTCTCTAGCTTTTTCTCATTACTCTTTCTGAGCATTACGTAGACTGCGCCCGTACCACCATGAAATTGCTGAGCAGAATGAACACATTGAACGTCGTTGATTTGCGTAAGCCAATTTGCCACGTAGCTTTTCATCATTGCAGGTGGATTCGAACGCTCACCCTTACCATGAACAATGATGGCGGTACGAACATCCATTCTTAAACACTGACGCAAAAATGAAAGCACTTCGTTACGTGCGTCTTTCAGTGTTTTCCTATGAAGGTCGAGCTTGGCTTGAATAGGGTATTTTCCTAGGCGCAGCTTTTTGTATACGCCTTCTTGTACACCGTCTTTTTTATAAGCAACAACATCGTCTGGCTTGATCATTGGCGAATAGTCTAATGATAAGTAGTCTTTCTCGTCGTCAGACAGCCACATAGCGGCTTCACGCTTAGCAAGGTGAGATTCGGTGACTCGGTGTACTTTCTGGTGTTCAGCGGTGTCATGGTCGATACGTTTAACATCGCCCATCATTTCTTGGAATAGATCTAAGTCATCATCATGAGACATAGTGTGTATCTCAAGTTGGAGAAGGATAGGGTAAGTATACCTAAGTTGAGGTTAGGTTTAAAAATGAAAAAACCGGAGAAGACAATAAGTCTGCTCCGGTGCAAAGCGTTTTGACATTTACTTATAAAGTAAAAGAATACTTAAAAGTAAATGATTTAGGCAGAGCGATTCTAGTGAGGAGATTTTTCAGTCATAACTTTGTATATGAAGAAGCCTCCATAAAACATCATGAGACCCAGAGCCCCGAAGATTACTATCATTGAAGATAGTCCCACCGCATTACCAAATAGGAGATCTAGCCAAAAGTCCATGTGTATACCTCAAAGTTATATGACATGGCTTAGTGTATTAACAAGCATTATCAATTCACTGATCTGGATCAATCCTGTTTCATAAGTTAAATACTTGTTGGTAACTGTGTGTTTTTCGTCACATCATGCTCGTTGTTGTATGTCTTTTGTTCGAACGATTCAAAATCGCAATAAATATGAGAAAAAGCCCTTGCGGATAAATTCAGAACCCGTATTATACGCTCCATCGACAGGCAATGAGCCAGTTAGATATCTCGGTGAATAGCGCAGCTTGGTAGCGCATCTGGTTTGGGACCAGAGGGTCGGGGGTTCGAATCCCTCTTCACCGACCACATTAAAGAAAGCCGTAGCAGAGATGCTACGGCTTTTTTGTATTTGGGATTTCTACATTCTAACTGCATTGACTGTTTATGGTTGAGGGCAGAGAGTTAGGTCTATTGGACAAACTCATTTGTCGCAACGTTGTTCTTAACCCAGATCAAAGCTTGTAAGCGATTCTTCACCTTGATCTTTTTGAATGTATTGTGAAGGTGTGCTTTAACTGTATTCTCACTGACATAGAGTGTGTCCGCAATTTGCGTGTTAGATGCGCCATCACCGAGTAGTTTGATGATCTGCTGTTCGCGTTTGGTCAGCTTGAGGTAATAAGGACTGGTTTTCGCGCACTGCCTCTCTCTGTAGAAGCTAATGTACTGGTAAATGAGCTTTCTACTCATCCACATCTCGCCTTGCAAAATGCAGTTAAAGCCGGCCACGAGCTTTTCAAGCGTGTCCGACGTATAAAAAATGCCGACAAGATACTGCCATTTAAGCATTTCAGAGTGCGGGAAATCGCCTGGTGTATTGAGTAGCACTTCATGGACATCACTTGCTACGTCATCTCTGAGCTCCTGGTATTTCTCAATGTATTGCTTACTCATTGTCGGGAAATCAATAATAATCAGAACTAAGTCATCGTTTTTTAGGGATTTAGCACTGAGCCTTTCCGGTGATATGAGTTTTATGTTCAGGTTAACTTTCTGTTCTATAGACTCTTTTAGTAGTATCGATTGTAAATTGTTCTCCGCAAGTAAAATGGCGTTATGAGCCTCCAGTTTAGCCATGTGGAACTCCTTTTCTTAACTCATTACTTGAACTTTAGGTGTTTTAGTTTAAAGCACGTATTGTTATTTTGCTAATTTTTAAAGCTAATTATTCATCAAATTTATGAAATTAATTTAATAGTATTGTCGAAGGTAAAATAATACTTAAGTAGAAAGAGGGAATTACCGAGATTTATGGTTTTATTTTATTGATTGTACAGTCTTTATGAATTTTCCAGATCCCCTTGTTTGGGTGAAGTTTTATAGTGGCAGGAAACTGATTTATATTAATAATCAACGTTGTAATACCACTATTCGTATTCTGGTTGAAATTAGAGTTGGTGTTCGTACTCAACGTTAATGAAGATGCCACACTGTTATTTATGGTCAGAATAAGACTTTTATTTTTTATCAGGCACTGTACTGAATTTAAATCAGAAGAAAATCCATTAAAATGGAAAGAAATAAATAAAACGGCGATCAACGCCGTTTTAATATATGCACTCTTTATCATATTAATTCTGATAAATTATACCGACATTACCAATTGCGCCATTACCTGAAACGAGAGCAGTATCATAAGAGGTTTGTTCAATCATAAATTGGTTTGAACTGCTGTTTGTTAAGCTAACAATGGCATCTGAATGAGATCCTGTTTGTAACGTGAATACTCGGTTATCGCTACTGCTCACGAGATCGATATCGACATAGTTATCGTCGCCACCACCAACATCGGTGTTGACTATCGTTTGAACATAGTTATTATCGCCGCTGATATCGATGTCTACATCATTATTATCAACACTCGCGTTACTAAACTCGGTATAGGTTGTATTGGAGTTACCAGAGACATTCACATCAGCTTCATTGTAGTCAGCACCACCTAGAGCATTGACGACAGAGATGTTCTCGTTACCCACTTGTGTAACTCGTAAATCATTGCTTCGACCATAAGGTTGAACTGTAATTTGGGCTTGGTTACTAACACCATCTTGATCAACCCAGGCGTTGTTGTTTACATAGCGTAACTTAACGTGAGCTTCATTGAGATTGCCATCTTGTTGAACCACTACGTCAGAGTTATAGCTAGCATGTGTGTCAACTAGTGCAACATGCCCATCAGTAACACCAGACGTGTTCTGGTTAATGGTGACATTGGCATTATCGCCACTACCCATTTGCCAAACGGCAGTATTATCCATCGCTAAAGGTTGAATACCGGCTACTGTCGATGATATGCCAAGATCGGTTGTTCCTTCTATTGTCCCCAACGCTGGCTCAGAGGCTGGAAAAGGAGCAGGTAAATTATCTGCGTATGCTGCATTAAAGCCCAGAATAGCACCGACTATAATTCCAATTTGTGTAACTTTCATAAGTTGTATCCTTATACATTTCCATGTCGACTATGTTGTTACTTCATCGAGAAGCAACGGTGAATCAAGCTTTCCATACTGCGCGCTAATTGGCTTGATTGATGTGAATTCTCATTGAGCTAGACGCTTTCACTAAAGCAAAGTCGTTGCCGTCTTGAGAAATTCCTAAATTACTTCTTCCAGAACCAACCAAATAAGCAGTATTGCCATTGCCTTTTTGGTCAATGCTCAGCTGACTACTCTGTCTTGAGAAGTTAGCTTGTCCGATAACTGCTAAATTGTTATTCCCGTCTTGGGAAATAAGCGCTTCAGAATTTACTCCGAGTTGCCCAATTGCGGCATCGTTATTTGAACCATTCTGGTCTATTAAGGCGGTATTATTGCGCCCTGTTTGACCAATGTATGCGGAGTTAGAACTTCCGCTTTGCGTTATCTTCGCTCTGTTGTTCGCGGTAATACCAGGACTGCGTTGCTTTATTATTGCTATTGAATCAGTAGCATTAGATATATTTAATTCTGAATAATTATCTAAATCTCCAGAAGAGAAGCTTTCTAAATAATTATAATCATTGACTATATCTTGATTAACATTATGTAAAAAATCCCCTTCTATATCTGACGCGATAGCATTATTAAAACCTCCTGATAAAAAATATAAACAAGTTAAGCTGATAAGTGATGCTTTCCCAATTACCATCATCTTTACCTTAAAGTGTTCGTGATTATGATCCCTACGAAAATAAACTGCGTAGGGAATGAGTGAACCTTTGTCTTATCGAAATCCTAGGCCTTGAATTTACGAACAGCTATAAACTTAAAGTTGAAAATATTTAGTTGTTCATATGAAATTTAATTAGTATTTGACCGAATCCTACCAACCTTAGTTAATCAATTCCCTTCAGTAATTAATTCGAAAGTTTATATATGCCACTGTAAGCATGAATTACGCTTTATTCAGTTTCAACGAATCACATTCTCATTTTGTAAATAGACTTTGAATGGGAGCACATATGAAAATCAAGCTGCTTACAATAACTCTGCTTTCCTTTGCTCTTCATGCAGAAGAAAAGAGTCATGGTCTTGAAAATGCTGCTCCTTTAGAAAATGGACAAAAACTTGAGGACTCGACAAATAATCTTAAGGAAAAATTCAATGACTTCAGTGAAGTCGATGGAATCATTGTGGACAGAACCATTACGCGGTTGGGAGAGGATTTCTATTTTTTCTTCTCGCAATCGCTCAATGATAGTTATCCCGACCTTAAGGAAAATTTGACGGTAAAAGAAAGGCCAACGGCGTTATCAGGAAGCATCATAGAGGTTCAACACTCTAGAAAACCGATCTTCCGTACGGCGTTGTCCCCTGGTCGTAGACAAGCGAAAGAACGCGCTGCCGATGCAACACGAGTGGTTGGGAATTACATCATCCGATGGCAAGCGGAACGGATCTTTCAGGACACTTACGATCTAGACCATGATGAATTTTAAGGAGCCAAGGATGTCGATATTTTTCAGAAAGGCCGCGCTCATTGCGCTGATAGTTTCGCCTTCGGTTTACTCAAGCGAATTAGTTTATACGCCCGTAAATCCAAGTTTTGGCGGAAACGCTTTAAACAGTTCTCACCTTTTTAATCACGCTAATGCTATCAATGATTATGAAGACCCAAGTGCAAGGGATATCTTTGATGAGCAAGAATCAGCCTTAGATCGTTTAGCGTCTAGTTTAGAGTCCCGTTTAATTAGCCAATTGCTTGCTGACGTGGGTAATGGAAACACGGGGCAGTTGGAAACTGATGATTTTTTCCTGAATATTGTGGATGATTCCGGGACTTTGTTGGTTCAAATCGTCGATAAAGAGACTGGGGAATCAACAGAAATCAGTGTTTCGGGACTAAACCCAGACCTCTAATCACAAGGATTGTGTTATGAAATCGATCATTATCGTCTTCTTGACCTTTGTGTTGGGAGGGTGCACTTACTCTATGCAAATTCCAGAGACTTCTGAAACGCCAAAACTGATGCCGAGAGGATCGACTTATACCGATCTTATCTCATTACCTCAGCCTCGCGGGAAAATATTGGTCTCAGTTTATGACTTTAGAGATCAAACAGGCCAATACAAGCCTCAGCCAAACAGTAACTTTTCCACAGCAGTGCCACAGGGTGGGACGTCTTTATTGACGACAGCACTTATCGACTCTCAGTGGTTTGTACCTCTGGAGCGTGAAGGGCTCCAAAACTTATTGACTGAACGTAAGATCATTCGAGCGGCTCAGAAAAAAGATAAGGTCGTAAATAATCATGGGGCAGACTTGTCGTCTTTGAGTTCCGCTAACATCGTCATCGAAGGCGGGATTGTGGCTTATGACTCGAATATCGTGACAGGCGGTGCGGGTGCTAAGTATCTTGGGATCGGTGGTTCTGGACAATATAGAACGGATCAAGTCACTGTGAATTTAAGAGCCGTTGACGTTAGAACCGGGCAAGTTCTATTGAGTGTCACCACCACTAAAACTATCTCTTCACACGAGATTGGGTTCGGCGCATTTCGATTTGTTGATTACAAAGAACTGTTGGAAGTTGAAATGGGCTATAGCCAAAATGAACCGGTCAATATTGCTGTGATGTCTGCTATTGATGCCGCGGTGATTCATTTGATTGTGAAAGGAATGAAGCGTGGAATGTGGTCGCCGGGCGATCCGAATGCATTAGAAAATCCGATTATCGCACGTTATTCCGAAGCGAGTACAGACATACTTTAAGCTACCGAGTAAGCAGCAAAATAGGGCTATGCGGAAAACGGACCTTTCCCTTAGCCCTGTTTTTTTCTTCAAGCAACTCAATGATCAATTCACATCGCACGTAATATCTTTTATCGGTGTTTCCGAGGTAACAAAACAAACATACGCTTCCGCTGGCTTATTCGGGCCTATTCGAATGTAACCTGCCTTTATTTCATCTTCATCAAACGTCACCGAGTGAGAACTTCCCGTTTGGTTGTCGTAAAAGTTTGCTTCAAAATTGTTGTTCATTTGGCTTGCGATACGGTTTCGTGTTGTAGATGTTGTGAACGTAATATTGGCGCAGCGCATCGGTGGTTTCTCTGTAATGAGAAATTGCCCACTTTCTTTATCTATCACGCCCCCCCTTTGTATCTGGCTGAATGTCGATAGCTTGAAATTGTTCTACCGTACAAGTTTCTTTGGCTGAGGCTATTGAGGGCATCAGCATCGTGAGGGCTAAAGGGAAAGCAAAAAGTACTGGTTTCATTAGAACAACGCCATAGGTAAAAAGAGCGAAAGATAATAGCACTGCAATGGTGCTATTAAATGTAAAGATTCTGTTATTAAGGAAATGCTTTTATAACGAAAACAAAATGAGGTTGAGCATCGTTAGCTTTTTTAGCTAGTCTCAAATTGACATTGGGCTGATTGGCTTTGTGATTGCTGAATGACACTGAAGCCTTTCTTTTCTAATAACTGTATAAGGTTACCTTCTCCAATTAGGTGCAAGGTACCAACTACTATCATGTAGTTCCCTTTAGTCTTAAGCTTCCAATCATTGGAGGATAGTTTGTTTGCCCAGTCTATGTTGCGATCGGTTAAGAATGCTTTCTCAAGTTCAGGCGACATCTCTGACAGTTCTGAGAAGGCTTCCAGCTTCGCTAAATCACCCGCTTTCCAGCTTTCAATCAGGCAATGAACCACGCGATCAGTTTGGTCAAATTCTTCAAGGCTACTGACTAACCACTCTTTACCGTCGTCCTTTTGTTTTGTCATCAGGTCTATTTGGAATTGCAGAGGCTCCAAACTGATAACCGGAACATCTTGGGTAGTCGCTTTGTTCGCTAGCGTCGCATCAACGCCGCTGGCGGAGCCATAACCAAGGTTTTTTAACTGCTGCATTTGTATGGAGAGAGAAGTTGCCCAAGGCGGTGAGCGAAGCAGTTGTTGCGTCGGCATGCCCAATGATTTTGATATGTCGGTTAATAATTGCAGCTGTTCTGTATTGAGTACATCGGCAGTCGTGAGTTTGTTGCGGGGATATACAACGCCATCAGACTTTCTGATATCCGTTTCGATAATTAAGCCATCACTGTTTTTTAGCGCGTCGGTGATCGCCGAAGGAAGGGGGTACATACTCTCGTCTCCAACGTGCACTGAACCTAAGATAGTGAGTGTCAGATCATCCTTTTGTGCTTGCCAATAAAGGGGCTCGGCGACCGCTTGCCTAGCTGAAAAAGCGAGAACGAATAAAACCATGTACCAGAGTGGACGCAAAGGGAGCTCCTTAAGGAAGTATTAAACTCGTTAAAATCGATTTTGACGATGTTTTTTAACGGTTTTTTTTGAGAACAATGTCACGTTGTTTGTACGAAAAGTATAACAATACGCTGAAACTCTAAATCCTTTCTGACTACCAATGACACGATTTTATGAAATCGGTAAAAAAGATTGTGATTCATTTCTCAAATTTTACGTCAAAATTAAAATGACGGAAGTGCCGTTGCTTGTAACTTGATGATTTTATTTAAATTAAATTTATCAATATTTTTGAGATTTGAAGCCGATCACTTTATTAGCTCGATTTAATTCACGGTAAAAAATAAGCCCATATAGTTTATCTAACTTTCGAAGCGCTCCATTTTGCTTCTTACTCAATTTTTAATTTATGGGTGAATACGATGTTGAAGAGAAACTTACTATCTGTAGCGGTATTGGCTGGCCTAACAGGTTGTGCAGTAACGCAAGCACCAGAACAAAAAGTAGTGAATGCACTGGCTGATAATCTTGATGTTCAGTACGAAATTCTAACTAATCATGGTGCGAATGAAGGCTTGGCTTGTCAGGACCTAGGTGCTGAATGGGCGTCATGTAATAAAGTGAACATGACGCTAACCAATGACGGTGAAGCGATTGACTCTAAAGATTGGAGCATCTACTTCCACAGTATTCGTCTTATTTTAGATGTTGATAATGAGCAATTTAAGATCACTCGCGTTACTGGTGACCTTCACAAGCTAGAACCTACTGAAAAATTTGACGGCTTTGCGGCTGGTGAAGAAGTGATTCTTCCATTAACCAGTGAATACTGGCAACTGTTTGAAACTGACTTTATGCCAGGTGCATTCGTGACGGCGCCAAACGCAGAACCTAAGATGATTGCATCATTGAATACAGAAGATGTTGCATCGTTCGTAACTGGTCTAGAGGGTAATAACCTTAAGCGTACGCCTGATGATAATAACGTAATGGCGACAGCGGTGACGCGTTTTGAAAAGAATGCTGATCTAGCAACTCAAGATGTATCAACAACGCTATTGCCAACGCCAATGTCGGTAGAAGCGGGTGAAGGTTCTGTAAGTATTGCTGGTGGTATTGCTTTACCAAACGACGCATTCGACGCTGATCAGTTCGCTGCAATTGAAGAACGTGCAGATGTGGTAAACGTAGATGTGAGTGGTGACCTTCCTGTAAGTGTTGCCGTTGTTCCTACTCAGTTTACGGGTGATTTAGCAAAATCTGGCGCTTATGAACTAAGCATCTCGGAAGAGGGGATTGCAATTAAAGCGTTTGATAAAACGGGTGCTTTCTACGCAGTTCAGTCTATTTTTGGCCTAATAGATAGTCAGAACGCTGAATCATTACCACAACTGTCAATTAAAGATGCGCCGCGCTTTGATTATCGTGGTGTGATGGTGGACGTTGCTCGAAACTTCCACTCAAAAGATGCCATCCTAGCAACGCTAGATCAAATGGCGGCATACAAGATGAATAAACTGCACCTTCACCTAACGGATGATGAAGGTTGGCGTTTAGAAATTCCAGGTTTACCAGAGCTAACGGATGTAGGGTCTAATCGTTGTTTTGATTTGGATGAACAAAGCTGCTTACTGCCTCAGCTAGGTTCTGGTCCAACAACAGACAACTTTGGCTCTGGTTTCTTTAGTAAAGCGGATTACGTCGAGCTCCTAAGCTACGCTAAAGCGCGCAGCATCGAAGTTATCCCTGAAATTGATATGCCAGCACACGCTCGTTCTGCTGTGGTATCAATGGAAGCACGTTACACTCGCCTAATGGCGGAAGGTAAAGAAGCGGAAGCGAACGAATACCGTCTGATGGATCCACAAGATACATCGAACGTGACGACCGTTCAGTTCTACGACAAGCAAAGCTTCATTAACCCATGTATGGAATCGTCGACTCACTTTGTTGATAAAGTGATCTCTGAAGTGGCAGCAATGCACCAAGAAGCGGGTGTTCCGCTAACGACTTGGCACTTTGGTGGCGATGAAGCGAAAAACATTAAGTTAGGCGCTGGCTTACAAGATATTAATGCAGAAGACAAAGTGGCATGGAAAGGTAACATTGATTTATCTAAGCAAGATCAGCCGTTCCAACAATCTCCACAATGTCAGTCATTGATCGCTGATGGTACTGTAAGCGATTTCGGTCATCTACCAAGCCACTTCGCAGAACAGGTTTCTAAGATTGTTGCTGAGAAGGGTATTCCCCACTTCCAAGCATGGCAAGATGGTCTGAAATACAGCGAAGGCGAGGAAGCATTTGCGACCGAAAGTACACGCGTGAACTTCTGGGACGTTCTTTACTGGGGCGGAACTTCATCAGTATACGATTGGTCAGCAAAAGGGTATGACGTTATTGTCTCTAACCCAGACTACGTATACATGGATATGCCATACGAAGTTGATGCAGCTGAGCGTGGTTACTACTGGGCAACACGTGCAACCGATACTCGTAAGATGTTTGGCTTCGCACCAGAAAACATGCCACAAAACGCAGAAACATCATTAGACCGTGATGGCAATGGTTTTACTGGTAAAGGTGAGGTTGAAGCGAAACCTTTCTACGGTCTGTCAGCTCAACTTTGGTCAGAAACAGTACGTACTGACGAGCAATATGAATACATGGTGTTCCCTCGCGTATTGGCAGCAGCAGAGCGCGCATGGCACCGAGCAGATTGGGAAAACGACTACAAGGTTGGTGTTGAATACTCTCAAGAAACTAACTTAGTGAATAAGCAAGCGTTGAACAGCGACTTTAATCGCTTCGCGAATATTCTTGGTCAACGTGAGCTAGCTAAGCTAGAAAAAGCGGGTATTGATTACCGACTACCAGTTCCAGGTGCGAAGGTTGTTGACGGTAAGCTAGCGATGAACGTTCAATTCCCAGGTGTAGAGCTGCAATACTCTGCTGATGGCGAAAACTGGCTAACATACGATGAGCAACAACGTCCATCAGTTTCTGGTGAGACTTACATCCGCTCTATTTCAGAAAGTGGTGAGAAAGTAAGTCGAGTGACCTCAGTTAAATAATCGATAAGCACTATTAGTAGAAGAGCTCCTGACCTTTATCTTATTCAAGATAAAACGGGAGCTCTTTTTGTTTACTGCGAATTAGGTGCATATCCAAAATTGAAACATATAGAAATCGCCTTTGGTCATATCATCAACAATGCACATAAGGTGACTTTAATCCCAAAAGTGACGCGCTTCTCATTATTCTCTTCAAAAAATAAGCCCCCTGTAAAAAACTCTAAATCAGATGTGATTCAACTATCTAGATCTAATTTTTCTTCGTGAAATAACGTGATCCCGATCTGTATATTTTTCCATCTTAAGTTTTTTATCAATTTTTATGTTTTTAAGTTGTTGATTTTAAAGTTTTAAATAACTTGTCTTTTTTTGATAGTGAGAGGGATCACTCTGCTGTCCCTTTTATTTTTAAACGCGAATTAATTCGAGCAACATAGATTTCATGCCAGGGAGGCTACCAACTACTCAAGCGGTGAAGGTGAATGATGTACCGAAGATGTGCCGCTGAAAAAATTAAACTAAGGCAGTTTACTATGAAAAAAATTATCGCTCTAAGTGCTCTTTCTCTTGCTTTCGCTTCTAGTGCTTTTGCTGGTTCTTCTTACGTAACGGGTAACATCCAAATTCATGACGATGGCCGTATCCACGGTTCTGACATGACTTCTACGCTAGAAGCTGGTCACACGTTTGATAACTCTCTAGGCGGTTTCACGGTTTATTCTGAGTTTGATGGTATCCAACTGGGCAAACTTGAATCTGAAAATGGCGGTGCAGGTAATACTACTCCAGGCATCACTGTAGGTGGTGAGCAATCTTTCAACATCACTGACAACCTATGGGTTGCTGCGGGTTACCAACATCTATTCTCTGCGGGTGAAAGCATTCAGTTCCGTCCACTAGTTAAGATCGGTTACAACTTCGACAACGGCATCTCTATTAGTAACCGTACTCGTGCACACATCGATGATACTTCAGCTAATGCTGACACAGACTACCGCATGGATAACCGCATTGCTTACACAGTGAATGCTGACCTAGCGCTTAGCTACAACAACGTATACATGATTGATGCTGAAGCGATGGACCACGAGTTACGTGCAACATGGACTCGTCAAGGCGTTCAACCTTACTTTGAGTTCCGTAGCCAAGCTAACGGTGTAGATTTCGCAAACGGCGATTCTAAGCAGAACAACGCATTCGTATTCGGTGCTTCTTACGGCTTCTAAGCTGATTCGCTTGGTTGCTTAGTCTATTAGATTATTAGCCGAGTGAGCTTCTTCGCTAAATAGCTTGCTAGCTAATTAGCGAGGGGAACATAGCGGTACTAACAGCCCGGTTGGTGCCGCGACAAGATTTGCTTTACTGTCCAAAAGCAAAGAGCCTAGCAAGTAAACCACAGTCTTGGGATTACTGAATGCTAGGCTCTATTTTTATGACTTCTTTTTATTGCTGTGTGTTGGTCTGTTTAGGTTCTATTTCCCGTTGTAGTGACGGTATTCAAACACCTGACCTTTTTCATTAAACGCATACACAGAATACTCGTCTTTCTTATCGCCATATTCCATGCCTGGCGAACCCATTGGCATACCCGGAACCGCTAAACCAATCGCATTACGTGGTGGGTTTTCTAGAAAGGCTTTAATGTCATCTGCTGGAATGTGTCCTTCAAATACGTATCCGTCGATCTCTGCAGTGTGGCAAGAGGCTAGCTCTTGTGTTATCCCTAGTTTCTGCTTGATTGGGTTCATATCATCGTGGAGCTTCTCAGTAACATCGAACCCAGCATCTCGCATATGTTCAGTCCATTCTGTGCAGCAGCCGCAGTATGGAGATTTGTGGTTTAGAACATCAGTAGCTAAAGCTTGTCCTGAGATTGCAGCGAGTGCAGTAAGAGTCATAATTTTACGAATCATGGTTAACCTCATGAATATGGTTTTTATTAATATTAGAATGAGTTGGTTTGAACAATCTCAGCCTGTTGGCATTGCTTACTACAGTAATTGACGACATCGCCATCGCTGCCCCTGCAACTACTGGACTAAGCAGAAATCCGAAAAATGGGTAAAGCACACCGGCCGCGATAGGAATACCAAGCGAGTTGTAGATGAAGGCACCAAATAGGTTTTGCTTCATATTTCTCACGGTCGCTTGAGATAGCTCGATCGCGTTGCTTACTGATAATGGCGATGAGTTGAGTAGCGTCATTTGCGCACTTTCAATCGCGACATCACTGCCACTGCCCATTGCTATGCCTATATCTGCTTGAGCAAGTGCAGGCGCGTCGTTAATACCGTCTCCGACCATGGCAACACTCTTATATTGCTGTTGCAGCTGAACAATGTGTTGAGCTTTCTGCTCTGGAAGCACTTCTGAAATCACTTCGTCGATACCGACGTTTTTACCTATAGCTTGAGCTACAGAGTCGTTGTCGCCCGTTAATAGCACAGTGTGAATTCCGGCGGATTTTAGTTGAGCAATGGCTTGTGTGCTATCTATTTTTAATGCGTCTGAAATGCCTAATATGCCTACCAGTTTTTGGTCGATGACTACGAAGATTGGCGTCCATGCTTGTGTACGGCAAAGTTCGATAAAGTCACGGCCTATTTGAGTATCAACACCAAGTTGGGTTAGGTATTTAAGAGAGCCGACTTGGACGTGTTTTCCGTTAATGTTGGCTTGTACTCCAAGGCCTCGGCGGTTTTCAAAGTCGCTGTGTGGGAGTGCTGAAACTTCTAGGTTTTCGGCATACTGACAAACGGCTTTCGCAAGTGGGTGTTCTGAACCGACTTCAACCGAATAGGCGTAAGCCAGCAGTTCTTGTTCTGATAGGTTGTGATAAAACGCCTGCTGAACGCTTGGTTTGCCTTGGGTTAGAGTGCCTGTTTTATCAAACACGACAGCATCGATTTTGCTGGCTGATTGCAACACATCGGCGTCTTTGATTAGAACACCAAGCTCAGCGGCTTTACCTACGCCGACGGTAATAGAAAGCGGAGTCGCTAGGCCTAAGGCACACGGACAAGCGATGATCAGCACGGTAGTCGATACCACAAGCATATAACTTGCACTTGGTTGTGGGCCAACAAAAAACCAAACTAGGGCGGCAACAGCTGCGATCGCGACCACAACGGGTACGAACACGGCAGAAATAGAGTCGGCTAGTTTCGCAATCGCAGGTTTGCTGCTTTGTGCTTGGCGAACCATTTGAATGATGCGTGCCAACATAGTGCTTGAGCCAATTCCTGTCGCTTCAATAACTAAGCTGCCATCACCATTGATAGTGCCCGCTGAAACGCCATCACTCATCGATTTAACGTTGGGAAGTGGTTCACCGGTCAACATGGATTCATCGATGTAAGACTCACCCGATACCACAACACCATCAACTGGCACTTTCTCACCCGGTTTGACGCGTACTTGCATGCCTACTTGGATAGCTTCTACAGCAATAGTTTGTTCTTTGCCATCGACAATCACCACCGCTTTTTGAGGTTGTAGGTTAATCAAAGCTTGTAGCGATTTTGTAGTGCGAGCTTTGGCTTTGGCCTCGATGTAGTGACCCAAAGAAATAAGGCCAATGATCATCGCGCTCGCCTCAAAGTAGACGTGGCGAGATGGTTCTGGAAACCATGATGGAATCAGCACAACCAACATTGAATAGAACCATGCTGCGCCTGTACCTAGAGCGACTAAGGTATCCATGGTCGCGCGCTTATGCATGAGAGACTGCCAAGCATTGGTGAAGAAGCTACGACCTGAGGTAGCAAGCAGTATCAAACAAACGACACCAACCAAGCCCCAAGCCAGTTGATCGTTAAATGTGGCAATGGTCATGCTGCCACCGAACACACCCCATGCCATCAGCGGCGCACCGATTACCAACGCGCTTACTGAGTTTCTAAGGAAGGCTTGTTGAGTACGAAGTTGCTGTTCTTGTTGTTTTTGCTGTTGAGTCGCTGCATCGTCGACAAACTCAGCGCCATAACCAGCAGCTTTCACCGATTCTATTAGAGCGTTTTCAATGATGTCTCTTGTTTGAGAGGTGAAAACCAAGGCAGTTTGTTCGGCAAGGTTGATCTGAGCTTGGTCGACAAACTCATTCTTTTTCAGTGCTTTCTCTACCGAAGAGACACAACTCGCACAAGTCATCCCCTCAAGAACAAGGTGATAGGTATATTGGCTAGCTGCGGTTTTATCTTCACTCTTTTTATCTGCTTGTTCGTCTTCTAAATCTGAACTCGATGAAAGGTCATTCGTTTCTGAGTAGGGAGCTGCGTGGTAACCCAGGCTTTCGACCAGCTTAATCACCTCAGACTCAGAAAGCAGAGTAACCAGTGATAATTCCTGTTTGCTGACTTCTAGGTTTAAGGCTTGCTCAGTTTGTTCAAGCGCTTTAGTCAGTTTGCTCACACACTTGCCGCAACTCAGACCGGATAGCGAAAGGTGCAGCTGATTACCCATAGAATAGCCAAGCGTTGCTAACTGTTCGTTGAGCTGAATGTAACTAAATGGAGTCGAAATATCGATGTAGGTCGGCGATATGTCATTAATCATCGTGCTGTCGAGATCGCTAAACAGTGTGCGAACTTTCTTCGCGCAACCCATGCAATTTAGGCCGTTGAGCGCCGTTGTGTAGTAGTTCATATCGATACTCCAATTCTCATCTACGCCTAACATAAACCTTCCCGTAAGGGTAAGGTCAAACATAAATTCAAGAATTTGATCTTAGTGGTGCATTAGCTGGTGGATTCAATTTGGGAATGAGAGAGGGGAATAAAGAATGTGCGACTATAACCTACAGGCTAATTAATACCATCGATTTGCTACTTTGAAGACGTAATTAGTCTTTCAATAACAGCTTTCGTACAACAACAGTGCATTAATCATTCACTACTGATTGTAGATTTAAGCGGTGGTGATAAAATAGCGCCCAAAATTTAGTGATATTTTTCTATTACAGACTTTGTATTAGACCCCACTAAAAGAATCACCTACATAATCAAGGTATTTAAATGACGGTTAAAACTCGTTTTGCTCCTAGCCCAACTGGCTATCTTCACGTTGGTGGTGCACGTACTGCACTTTACTCTTGGCTATTCGCTAAGAACCAAGGTGGTGAATTCGTTCTACGTATCGAAGACACGGACCTTGAGCGTAACTCTCAAGAAGCGGTTGATGCAATTCTAGAAGGCATGCAATGGATGGGTATGGAATGGGATGAAGGTCCTTACTACCAATCTAAGCGTTTTGACCGTTACAACGAAATGGTTGATAAGCTACTTGCTGAAGACAAAGCATTCAAATGTTACGCGTCTAAAGAGTTGCTTGACGAAATTCGTACAGAGCAAGAAGAAAACAAGGAAATGGCTCGTTACGATGCGAACCACCCTAAAATTGTTGCAGCAAACAAAGCAGCAAAAGAAGGTGATGCGTGCGTTATCCGTTTCCGTAACCCTAAAGAAGGCAGCGTAGTATTTGATGACCAAATTCGTGGTCGCATTGAAATTTCTAACAGCCAACTTGATGACCTAATCATTCGTCGTACAGACGGCGCTCCAACTTACAACTTCGTAGTTGTAGTGGATGACTGGGATATGGGTATTACACACGTTGTTCGTGGTGAAGATCACATCAACAACACACCTCGTCAAATCAACATCTACGAAGCACTAGGCGCGCCAGTTCCAACTTTCGCTCACTGTGCAATGATTCTTGGTGATGACGGTGCGAAACTTTCTAAGCGTCACGGTGCTGTTTCTGTAATGCAATACCGCGATGAAGGTTACCTACCAAATGCACTGAACAACTACCTAGTTCGTTTAGGTTGGTCTCACGGTGACCAAGAGATCTTCTCTCAAGAAGAGATGATTGAGTTCTTCAGCCTTAAAGCAATCAGCAAGTCTGCATCTGCATTCAACACTGAAAAGCTACTTTGGTTGAACAACCACTACATCAAGACTTCTGAGCCTGAGTACGTTGCAAAATATCTGCAATGGCACCTAGACGCACAGAAGATCGATACAACAAATGGCCCAGCGATCACTGAAGTGATCAAGCTAGTTGGCGAGCGTTGTAACACGCTTATCGAACTTGCTGAGCAATCTCGTTACTTCTACGAAGATTTCTCTGAGTTTGAAGCTGGCGCAGCGAAGAAGCACCTACGTGGTGTTGCTAAAGGCCCACTAGAGCTTGCGCTTGCTAAGGTTGAAGCGCTTGAAGATTTCACGACTGCAAACATCAAAGACGGTGTTATCGCAGCAGTATGTGAAGAGCTAGAGATCGGCATGGGTAAAATCGGTATGCCACTTCGCGTAGCAGTAACAGGCGGCGGTCAGTCTCCTTCTGTTGATGCAGTGATGGAGCTTGTTGGTAAAGAGCGCGTAATCGCTCGTATCAAGATGGCTCTTGAGTTCATCGCTGAGCGTGAAGCTAACGCTTAATTTGAGCGATTGATAGAATCAAAAAAGGGTCAGTAACTTGGTTACTGGCCCTTTTTATTTACTTAGCGTTTTATGTAGCTAAGCTTAGACTTTCTTGAAGATGATAGAGGTGTTGATTCCACCAAAAGCAAAGTTGTTGCTCATCAAGTATTCAACATCCAATTCGCGACCTGAGCCCGTGATGTAATCGAGCTTGCCGCAGCGTTCGTCGATGTTCTCAAGGTTTAAGGTTGGGCTGAACCAGCCGGAATGCATCATCTCCAAGCTTAACCAAGCTTCAATTGCACCACACGCACCAAGCGTATGGCCAAAGTAACTCTTAAGAGAGCTGATTGGTACTTCACCAAAGATATTCGCTGTCGCGTTACTCTCTGCAATATCACCTTTTTCAGTCGCAGTACCGTGCGCAGAAACATAGCCAATCTTCTCAGCTGGAAGTTGTGCGTCTCTCAATGCTTTCTCCATACAGATTTGCATGGTTTCCATCTGAGGTTGAGTCACATGAGCCGCATCACAGTTGCTCGCAAAACCTATGATTTCTGCGTAGATCTTTGCGCCACGAGCAACAGCATGTTCGTACTCTTCAAGGATCAGGGTTCCAGCGCCTTCGCCGATAACCAAGCCATCACGCTCGCTGTCGTATGGGCTAGGGGATTTCTTGGGTGTGTCGTTTTTTAAACTGGTAGCGAAAAGGGTATCGAAAACGGCAGACTCAGTTGGGCATAACTCTTCACCACCACCGGCAACCATTACGGTTTGGTAACCATGCTTGATCGCTTCATAGGCGTAACCAATGGCTTGGCTTCCTGAAGTACAGGCGCTGCTGGTGGGAATCACGCGGCCACGCAGACCAAAGAACAGACCTACGTTTACCGCGGCTGTGTGTGGCATCATCTGAACGTAAGTCGTTGCGGTGATCGCTCGTGTCGACTTCTCGTTCAGCATTACTCCGAAAGCACCAACCGCATCGGTACTGCCAGTTGAAGAGCCGTAAGCGATACCAGTTTCGCCATTGGTCAATACATCGTGACCAATTAAGCCGGCTTGCTCCAATGCATTCTCAGTCGCAACGGTAGCTAGGCGTGATACACGGCCCATGCCACGCACTTGCTTACGCTTGTAGTGTTTAGGCAGTTGGAAGTCATCAATAGGCGCGGCAAGTTTTGTGTTGAGACCATCATATTGCTCGAAGCTTGGCATATATTGAGTCGCATTTTCACAGGCCTTTAGCTTAGGCTCTATCTGTTGCCAGTCGTTACCAAAAGCAGTAACACCAGACATTCCAGTTACAACAACGCGGCGGGTCATACTAAGCCTCCATTTACTGAAATCACTTGGCGAGTTACGTAGCCTGCAATATCAGACATTAGGTAGCTGACTAGGCCGGCTACTTCTTCCGGCTCACCCATACGGCGCAGTGGTACTTGAGGAAGTGCATGATCTTTCACGTGCTCGTCAACCATACCTGTGTCAATTAAGCCAGGAGCGACACAGTTTACCGTGATCTTGCGTTTTGCGAGTTCTAGAGCAAGAGACTTAGTTGCGCCAATCACCCCCGCTTTTGCTGCAGCATAGTTAGTTTGACCACGGTTACCCATAATGCCGGATACCGACGCTAGAGTGACGATACGGCCACCTTTACGCTTTTGAACCATAGGCATTACACAAGGGTGAAGTACGTTGTAGAAGCTATCTAGGTTGGTATGGATCACACCATCCCACTCTTCTTCCGTCATCGCGGGGAATGCAGTGTCACGAGTAATGCCCGCGTTGTTCACTACACCATAGTAAGCACCATGTTCAGCGATATCAGACTCAAGCTTTTCGCGACACTCGCTTCGTTTGCTGATATCAAATTGAATAAGACGTCCAGCGCCACCCAGTTCGGTGATCGACTTTAGCGTCTCTTCAGCACCTTGCTTGTCACCCATGTAATGAACGGCGATTTCAAACCCGTCTTTCGCGAGTTGAATAGCGATCGCTTTACCAATACCTTTACTGGCACCAGTGACTAAAACCTGACGGCTCATGATGGGCTCCTAGTTTTCATTTCTTGTAATTTTTGTTCGGTCGGCACGTAGACGTTGAGTTGGCATTGAGCCACTAACTCACCTCGGTCTTCGACTCTTGCGGTAAACACAGCCATACCGCTGTCTTCCATCATCTGTTCGGCGTAGATATCAAGGGTCTGACCTTGAGTAAACTCATCACACAGTGATTTATAGCGACGAGAGCCGAGTAAGAATCCGATTGGGGGCGTGGTGCCGTTTTTAAGTGCGTGATATCCAGACCATGCCGCTACAGACTGCGCCATAAACTCGATTCCAACATATGCTGGTACCGTTTGAGATTCGGCGTCAAAGAACAGATTATGGTCACCAATATCGACCTGACAGTGGATCGACAACGCCTCTACGCTGATAGCACGATCGATTAATATCATCGGATCATCGTGAGGGAGAAGTTGGTCTACAGAAGGGATATCAGTCATTTACTACACCAAAAATCAGGCTAATGTTGTTGCCACCAAAAGCAAACGAGTTGCTTAAGATGTTCTTTGCTTTAAGTTTCTGTGAACAGTTTACCAAATCAATCTCAATATCTTCAGCTTTATCCTGACATTTTTGTAAGGGAAGCGGTAAGTCATATTTCAAAATATGCCACGCAATTGCAGCCTCAATCGCACTTGCTGCGCCTAGAGTATGCCCGGTCAGCGGTTTGGTAGAACTGACGGGAACCTTGTTTGCAAAAATACGATGAATGGCTTTACTTTCCATCGAGTCATTGAGTGGCGTTGCTGTACCATGTGCATTGATATAACCAATGTCTTCTGCGTTTAACTGTGCAGAATGTAACGCTTTTTTCATTGCTTGTTCAGCACCATTGCCTTCAGGGTGAGGCGCTGAAATGTGGTGTGCATCAGAGCTGTCACCACAGCCCAATAAGGCAATGTTTGACGTGTCTTGTGCTGCATTAACACTGGCTAGTTTTGTTCTGCTGAGCAACATAAATGCCGCCGCTTCGCCGATATTGATACCATCACGAGAGGCGCTAAACGGCTTACAATGTGTTGTTGAGAGTGCTTCTAGGCCATGAAAACCGTTGAGTGTCAGCTTACATAAGGTGTCCACACCACCGACTAATACAGCATCAGCCATGCCTGAATCTAGCAAACGTTGTGCAGTGAGAAACACACGACCACTGGATGAGCAAGCCGTAGATATGACGTAGTTTGGCCCCGTTAATGCGCAATACTGGCTAACGAACTCTGAGGTATCACCAAGCTCTTGTTTTGAGTAATGGTAATCTGCTGGAAACTCGCCGTTTGCCAATTTTTGTTTGAAGACTGCTTCACCATCGGAGATCCCAGATGTGCTGGTGCCAATAACAACAGCAATTCTATCTGCGCCAAACTGAGATTTGGCTTGCTCGATAGAATCTTCAATTTGGTGAAGAGCCGACAGCGCCAGTTGATTGTTGCGAGTGGCGTATTGCGTAAGATCTGAAGGAATCGGTGGTAGTTCACCCGCGATCTGACCAACGACAGTGTGTTTACCATCGTTCAGCATATCGTGCACTTCGACCATATTTGATTCACGCTCGTCTTTTAGACAGCCATGAATATCGGCAATCTCTGAGCCTAGCGCTGAGTGGAAACCACAGTCTTGGATGTAAATAGGCATAGTGTTCAACTCTTACTTGGATTGTCGACAATCGTTGAGTTCAACGTTTGTATGGTGATGTTGTAGCCCAGGGTCAAATGTTTGAAAACAATGTCGCCTGCCGTTTTGTGTGTACCAGGATCTGTTTGGTAATCAATTTGAATGATTGCCTGTTGGTTTTCATCAAATACGGTTCTTGTTTTGTCGGTATCGACTAGGTGCCAACCTATGCTTTGTAAAGGCTGAGCCCATGCTTCAGCCGGCCATAAGGTAAGCATTAAATTAAATAGCACCTGTTCAGGTTGTGGCAAAGTTGCGCCAAGCCCAGACAAAACCTGCGTATCAATTACTTGATTCTGGTATTGCAGCGATAGAATGCGAGTACCCCAAGAGGAGAACCCCGCCAAAACCACTTTACCTGGTGTGACTTCGACTTGAACCGGAAGCTGCTGTGTATCATTTTCCCATGTAGCGCTAATCAACTGACTGGCTGTTAATGAGTATCCCAGTTCAGCTGGCAGTGGTAGTGCTAGATCGGTGTCTTGATCGATAGACACGCTCGCACCACTTGGCTGCTGAGAAACCATCGAGCAGGCACTCATTAGAATGCCCACTAGTATGGCGAAGGTTACCTTTAATGTCTGGATCATCTAAAAGCCTCTCGAGTAATTGGTCCTTCTACGTTTTTACTACTGTTGATCGCGAGTGGAGAAAGCAGCCAAGCGACAAAGATCCCTGTCAGAACCGTCACCCCGAAGCTATGAATAGCATGAGTCTGGCTCAGCGACAGTAAGCCGAATGAAAGTAGTGTTGTGAGACCTGACAAGGTGATCGCTAATAAGGTGCTCAGCGATTTCTTTTGCTCAGCAAAGAACAGGGTGTAGTCTATGCCAATCCCTAAAATCAGAATCAAACCAAGCAGGTTAAATAGGTTCAGTGTCGAGCCTAAAATGCCCGTGACCGCCAAACCTGCTACGCCTGCAATCAATGAAGGCAACAGCATTAACAGGCTTTGCTTCACACCATAGCGCCAGCCTAACAGCATGCCAATAGCTGCCAATGCTATCAATAACAGCTCGGTAATCTTGACGCGGTACTCAGCAAAAAGAGAGGAGATTTCATCCGCTTTATTGAGGTGTTTCACACCTTGCTTCTGAGCAAAATCTGACTCCAACCACTGTGAGAACAGCTCAGCATCAGTGACGTCTTTTATCAAAATGACCGACGCTGCTTGCCCGTCGATAGGTTTTAACCAAAGTGGTCGAACAGGCTCTGAGACTGGAGACTCCAAAAATCCAGATACCGTGATTGGTTCGAATTTTGGTAGTTCTGGAAACGTAGACCAACCGAGAGAGCTTTGTAATATATGGCTTTGTTGACTATAGAGTTGTTCAACCAACTGATAGTTATCATGCTGTTCTTGTTTACTTAACAAGTGTTGATTGATGCTGCGATACCCGGAGATACCTTGGCTATTGACCAGCGAATCTAAGCTTGTGGTGATTTCTGTCAATTTTTTGAGTAGCTTTTGGTCGCTCTGAGCTGTGACCAAAAGCATATTTTGACCACTGCCTAACCCTGATATCTCAGTAATGGCTTGCTCTTGTTGTTTGAGTTGTTCGGGCATAGCCTGAAGCTGGCGAATATCGTCGTCGTAACGAATTTGACTGAGTGACATCAAGCTAACGACAGTCACTGTTAACGGTAAGCCAATTCTAAATTTTTGGTTGCTCCAAAGGCTTAACCAAGTATGCCAAAGTTTCGACAGGGGAAGAGGGCGCTCTTGGCCTGGTTTTACCGCTAAAACGGGGTACCAGCACACCACACTGGCGTAAGCTGCGATCAGTCCAATCGACGAAAACAGAGCCAGTTGCTGCAAGCCTGGGAATGGCGCAACCAGTAGCCCTAAGTATCCGATTAAGCTGGTGATTAAACCTAGAGTGATGGCAATGAAAATATGCTTTAGGCCTTTATCGCTCTGCCAGTGGCTTCCTGCGGCCAAACGGTCAGTGAGATAGTGAAAAGAGTAATCGATGGATACGCCAATCAAGCTAGCGCCAAACACCAAGCTGAATAGATGCACCTTACCAAAGATAGCGACAGTGCTTGCCAGTGCAACCAATAATCCTGTACTGATTGAGAGTAAAGATAAGGCAAGTGGTAGCGCACTACGAAATGTCAGCCACACCAATAAAATAACGCCTGCCAATGAGCCCAAACCAATGGTACTGATTTCTGATTTCGCGCTTTCGGTACCGTAATTGGCGTAGAACACCACACCAGTATGCTGCACCTTGACGCCAAATTGTTTTTCGACCTCGCGCTCAATTGAATCAAGATCTGGAAGTTGTTCTTGAATCGCCAAGCTATAAGGTGAGTCCGCCAGAGTAGCCGTGACTAAAATATGAGTTTGCTCATTCGACTGGGCCGTGAGATAGCCCTCTTTCAGAACAAAGTTACTTGATTGGACGCCAATAGCACTGATGTAGTCGCGAAATAACAAGAATGGGTCGAGAGATAACTCTGCTGCAGTGACGCCTGAGAATGGATTGTACAGAGACTGAATGACATATTGAGCTCGCGAATCAGGCGAGTGTGTCAGCGTCTCTTTTTGTTGTTGGGTCAGCAGTTGAGATCGGTGACGAAAATAGAAATCGCTCCACTGGCTTTGAGTGCTGGCGTTGATTTTACCTTGAACTTGCTTAAACAGAGTTGGCTGACTTGAAAAAGTTCTTTGGTTGAGAGCTTTTTCAAAAGCGTCGGTCGCAACCATGGTTTGTTCGATATCGGGAGCGCTTATGATAAATACCACTTGCTCGCTCATCGAGCTGGATATCTGCTGAAAGGCTTGCTCTACCATTGGGTCTTGCTGGTTTTCGGGCAGTAACTTTAGAATGTTGCTTTCAATCGGTACCGACGAAGAAAAAGCGAATTGTTTGGTCAACAACCCGCTAAACAGCATTACAACAACAAGCCAAACAAGGGCAAGACTAGAGTTGGAATTGTTTCGCTTCAGCATCTGATAATACTTCCGGTAGATGGCTTAACTGACTGAATTCGATCACTGTGCTATCTCCACGAATCTCTTTCAACTCAATACGTTCAATATCGCTGTTGCCTTGCAGCGTGATAGCCTCAAACACCGCATTCATCGGTGCATTTTTGGGCTTTAGAGTCAGTGTCCATGCTTGTACATTTTCATCAGAGCTGGTGTTAGTTGCGGGCTCAAAATTGAGTGCGAACTGTTCCTGAAGTTTTTGCGTGTCCCCATGAAACACTGACAAGAAGATATGGCTGAAATAAAACGCCATTGGATTTTCTTTGTCGGTGATGATTTTTGCGGGTTGATCGGCAAACCTTTGGCTCAGTTTGTTATCGGTGAGCACTAAGTTCACGGGAAACGGAGTGGTTTGTGTCCAGAGTAAGCCACTTGATTTGTCTAACAGAAATGTACCTTGTGACGTTAAAGGCTGGGCGAACATCTCCATATTGCGTGTTTGAGTGAACTCACCACGCACAATACTATTTTCGCTGAGCACCGTCTGCAGCTCTGAAATAGAATTGACAGCAGCAGAGTTTTCTTTGGCGCTTACAAGGCCGCTTGCCATCATCGCAGTAAGTCCAATTAGCGTGATATTGATGTATTTGCGACTGCGTTTAAACAGATTCATGGTTCACCTGCTGTGGGTTAGAGGTTTGTGTTTGATGTTCAGTTGCTAGAGGTAAGCAACCAAATTGGTGCCAGTGTTCGACTTTGTCAGTAAACACTTTGGGTGAGGCAAAGCACATCTCTTGTTCTTCGATGGTGACGGCGACCTGCATTGTGTGCGCTCGAGTCATGCGAGCACCGGTTAGGGCATCATGAATTTCATAATCGACGCGCAGGCGGTTTTCCCACTCAGTCAACTTAGCCGTGACCTTGATCTGATGATTAAATGGTATCGCTTTGATGTACTTTACGCGCGTGTCGATGATAGGCCACATGTAGCCAGAATCCTTCATCTCATGGTAGTTGTACTCAATCTTATCCATCATGATGCGCCTAACTTCTTCAAAGAATCGGAAGTAGTTGCCGTGATAGATCACGCCCATTGGGTCGGCATCTTGGAATGAGGTGATAAGCGTCACCTCAGATTGTAATGGGTGAAGGATTTCAGACATAAATCGCTCTCAACAATATTGCGTAAAGGGTTGGCTACTTTATGAGTAAAGTGACCAGTGCTGACTTTGAATACGAGCAATGAAGTGGCGTAGATCGCCTTCAAGTGGTCGATCTTCTACGATAAATTCAAACTCCTTAAGCACTTCGTCGCGAATGTGCTTGAGGTTCTCACTCATGTGGTGCTCATCAAGCTCATTGTGGCGCTTACGAAGTTCGAGTGCTTGTGTCCCCGCCAGTAGTGACGCTGCTGCCACTTGTTCGGTTAGCTCTAGAACGCGTAAACAGTCACGAGCTGCGATGGTGCCCATACTCACTTTATCTTGGTTGTGACACTCAGTTGAGCGAGAGAATACGCTTGCTGGCATGGTGTGTTTCAATGCTTCTGCTGTCCAAGCTGAAACGCCAATCTGTACTGCTTTAAAGCCGTGGTTGATTGGCTTACGTTCGCCTTCAGCACCCGTTAGGTTGAATGGCAAACCGTTGTTGAACTTGTAGTCCATCAGCTGAGCCATTTGACGGTCAAGCAGATCAGCAAGGTTCGCAACTGCAGTTTTTAACGTATCCATCGCCATTGCAATGTGTCCACCGTAGAAGTGTCCACCGTGCAGTACGCGCTCATTATCACCATCGATAATTGGGTTGTCGTTGGCACTGTTTAGCTCGTTCTCGATCATTTGGCGTAGCCAAGGCAGAGAGTCTTGAACCACGCCGATAACATGTGGAGCACAGCGCAGAGAGTAACGATCTTGGAGGCGATCACTGTTACGTGGCGGGCGATCCGCTTGCAGATCATCACGCAGCCATGCAGCAACTTGTTGTTGACCAGGATGAGGTTTGACTGCAAACAGCGCTTCATCGAAATGGAAGTCATTGCCGTGCATACCGACTGATACCATAGCGGTGATCTTAGTTGATAGCTGAGCTAGATATTCCGCACGCTTGTAAGCGATACAAGCTAATGCCGTCATTACAGACGTACCATTCATCAACGCCAAGCCTTCTTTTGGCTTAAGTTTGATAGGGCTAATTCCTAACTCTTTGTAGACGTCACTGGTTGGGCGCACTTCACCTTTGTAGATTACATCACGCTCACCAATCAGTGCTGCGGCTAAGTAAGACAGAGGTGTTAAGTCGCCACTGGCACCCACCGATCCTTCTTGAGGAATGCGTGGTGAGATGTCTTGGTTGATTAGGGTAACGATCTGGTTGAGTAGATCGTGAGTCACACCAGAGACACCTTGTGATAACGAACAAAGACGAGTTGCAAGGACTGCACGAGCTTGTTCGTGAGACAATATTTCACCTAAACCACAGCCGTGAAAACGTGTTAAATGCAGTGGTAGCTCGTCAACTAGGTTTGGCGGAATCGCAACCGTACATGAGTCACCGTAACCCGTCGTTACACCGTAAATCACACCTTCTTCTTTCAATAGGCGTTCTAAGAAAGCGACACCACGGTCGATCTTAGATGTGAATGCTTCACTTGTGTTCATCGAGGCTTTTGCGCCTTGTGAGATAGCGACAACATCCTCAATCGTGAGGCGCTCGGCACCAAAGGTGATGCTATTTGGATTCTTTTTCGTCATGGTGCTTGCTCAATGTCCAAAAATTAAAAAAGTTGTACCACTGAAGCGGTGCTTGCAGTGTGTAGTGCTGAAGTCGATTTGCGTATTTTTGCACGACTTGCTGTAAAGATTGTTCGCGAGTCTTTCTTGGTAGCTCGATCTTGTTGCTAAAATGCTCGAAATAGACATTAAAATGCGGCTTAGATTGTGAGTCGTCACGTAACCCAAACAGCAAAAATACGGGTGCTTTGAGAACCGAGGCTAACATAAATGGACCTTGAGGGAATGGAGCTTCCTTACCTAAGAACTCAGCCCATACTGAGCGGCTCTCTTTGCTGGTGGAAGTTCGATCGCCAACAATCACGATCCATTCGCCTTGCTCTAGTTTCTGTTGTAACAAGATAGCGGTATCAGGCCCCATCGATGTCACCTGAATCAGATTTAAATCAGACTGCGGGTTAACCGCTTTCATCACGGAATTAAAACGTTCGGCGTGTTCTGTAAAAACCAGGGCGTTGATTTTGATGTTCGAGTGTCTGCGACCTAAAGCTCGGCACAGCTCAATATTGCCAAGGTGAGATCCAAGGATTAGCACACCTTGCTTATTTGCCACCATGCTCTCGAACTGGTCTTGGCCATGAATAGTCAGGTTATCTGCCGAGAAATCACCTTTCCATGCCGCGAGCTTGTCGAGCATGGTATGGCCAAATGAAAGCAGATGGTTGTAACTGGTTAGTTCTCCGGGGAGCTCAATATTTTGCTGTTCCGCATAGGCTTTTAATTGGAATAGATATTGTTCGGAAGCGTTTCGCGCACGCTGGCCCGTCAAGTGGTAGTAACGCATCACACCACGCAGAATGAGGTTGAACACACCGCGACCTAACAAGGTATAAATGGCTAATAACAGCTTAATGCCTAATACTGTGCCGCGTTCTTGAGTGCGGGACCAGTGTGGTTGTTCAGAAGCTTGCGGCTCTGAATCAGTCGATAAATTTGGGTTATTATCAGCTGAATCGGATTTGAAATGGCGAGCAATCAGTTTTGGTGCTCTTGGCAGCATGCTGAAGAATAGACGTGTATGCATCCAACTGATTTTGACGTTATCCCACAACGCATCGAAATGAGAGATGCCGTTCTCAGGATAGATAACGCGCGTTTCAACGAAGTCTATGTCGCAACCTTCCCAATACAGGCGAACCAAAATCTCGATATCGAAGTCCATTCTCGAACCAACATCGTACTTATTCAACACAGTTTGAGTTTGGTTGATAGGATACGCTCTAAAGCCACACATGCTGTCTTTAATTGATAAAGAAAGGGTTTCTATCCATACCCAGATATGTGTCGCGTAGCGCCCATAGAGCCTTGCTTTGGGTACGCTGTCGTCGTAGATAGGCTGGCCTGATATCAGACGTTGTGGCTTAGCTTGTGAGGCCTCAATCAATGTTGGCAAGGCTTCCAGGTCGTGTTGCCCATCAGCATCTATCTGAATAGCGTGGCTAAAGCCTAGTTGCTGCGCTTTTTTGATTCCGGCTTTTACTGCGCCGCCTTTACCTTGGTTCTGTTCAAGCGTCACCAAGGTTACGTTTGAATTCTCTGCTAGGGGAGACAGAAACTGTTTTGTTGTGAGTTCACTGCCATCGTCAACGATGATGATCGGTAACTCAAAATGATGAAGTGACGACACCACAGCCGGCATGGTTGCGCCATGGTTAAAGCACGGGATAAGGAAGCAAGCCTTGTAGCTGCTTTCTTTTGTGTGGTGTTGAGAAGTAGCCTCGACGGGAGCGCTATTCACTTTTTTCTCCCAGCTTCATTTTGCCTGAAGAGTGGGTCTGTTCACCGTTGTTTGATGTGTAACTAAAGCTCAGCTTGTCTTTGTCAGCATCCCATTTGAGTGATAGCTGGATTGTAGCGTCAGGCAGGATAGGCTCTTGGAACTTAATGACTTCCATTCCTTTAAAGAAACCAGGAACGCCTAACTCTTGGACTGCGTAGTGAAGTGCCCAATCAATTTGCGTGACGCCCGGTAGAATAGGGAAGCTCTTGAAGTGCCCATTAAAGTCGGTGATATCTCCGCTAACATGAAGTGTCAGGGTCGATTCATTTTCTACCGTGTCTACAGCAATGATGTTTGGTTTTCTTTTATCCATAGGGCGTGCTTAGAATCCTTGGGCAAATATTGGTTCTTTGACAAAAATATAAAAAGATAATCTCAGTGTAAAATACGATCAGCGGTTTCTATGATTTTATTAGCTGTTCTATGTGAGATGTTAATCGCTTACCTTGGCTGTTGAGGGGGATCTCATCGACAACACGGTATTTTCTCGGGATTGCGATTGGCTCTAACCACTTTCTGAGTTCTGTACGCAGCATCAACCAGAATTTACCTTTGCTCATGGTCGATAGAGCGGCTTGGCCTTCATCTGATAATACCAAAACAGAGGCTAATATTAATCGCTCAGGCTCCTCAAATGGAATAACCACGCACTCACTTATCCAAGGCAGTTGCTCCAGTCGCTTTTCCACTTCAACCAGTGATACTCGCTTTTCTTCTATCTTGATCACTCGGTCCGTTCGGCCCTTCAATATGAATTGATTCTCCGAGACCATCTCGCACTCATCAGAGGTTTGATACCAGTTATTCTTATCGATGTACGGCGACAATAACTTAATGCAATTCTCACTGTTGAGACTAGCCTCAATACAGGCAAAAAGTTGCCAAGGCGTTTGAGCGCTCTCTTGCTGACGAAATGCGATGCCACCGGTTTCTGTGCTACCAAAGACTTCAATCGGTAAATGACCAAGCAGATCTCGTGACTGGTGAGCCGACTCGGTAGGCAATGGACCACCCGAAGAGAAGATTCCTGCAAGTTGTACCTTGTTGGTCTCATGTTTTAATCGTTTAAGTAGCGCTGGGCTGCTGATCAGTACACAGTTTTTATTGGCATGAGACAGAATTTGTTCTGGGTACTCAAGGTTGTTTCGAGCAAATGGCACACCAGAACAGAGCGGCCATAAGATTCTAAACAGCAGGCCATAGATGTGTTGGTGGGAAACGGTGCTTTGGATTCGGTTTCCCTTGAGTAAAGCATCCCAGTTCTTGTGTAACTGAGCGGTCTCAATATCGAGGTGCTCTAACGTTTTATCTATCGCTTTTGGCGTGCCACTTGAACCTGAAGTGAACAGAGTTAATGGGACTGTTGCCAAATCAATGGTCGTAAGATTCTCGGTTAGAGGTTTTTGTGCTTCAGTGTTTGAATCCAATAAGGTTTGGATATTACGAACGTCATTCACCTCAACTTCGCCAATCGAGTTATCAACTAGCAGGCAAGCAAACTGCTTACTTAACTCAGCAAGCGCACATGGCTGGTAGTTGCCCGGTAAGATGATGTGTTTGTTGACTGCTGCACATGCCAAAAAGGCCACCGTAAATAGGTAGCTGTCTTGGGTACAAATCGCGATTCGTTGAAAAGGGGATAAAGACAAAAATTGTACGAGTTGAGATAAGTCGTCGTTAAATGTTTGCCACGTAATCTCGCTATTGTCGTCAAAGCAGACAATAGATTCAGGGGTTCTGTCCTGGCTGAGAAGCTCAGACAACGAGGTGTAAGATACGGTTTGGGTCATAACAATTTAACTCTGACGAATGCGCTGTCTTACTACCCACTCTCCTGCAAAGAGTAACCCTGCAAACAGATAGCTGAGTAAGCCATTGTATAGGGTCCATACTTCTAGCGGTTGGAAGCAGGTGTAAAGGGCTATAGAGCCATTGATAACAAAGAACAAGCACCACACTTTGGTGACTTGTCGTGTGTAATCAACGCCACTTTGCGGAAGTTCAGGCTCTTGAAGGCGAGCAAGACGTTCGATAATCGTTTGTGGTTGCCATAGGCTCGAAGCGAATACAACCAGCATACAAACATTAACGATAACGGGATAATAGGTTAGCCAGCCGTGTTGCTTAAAGGCTAAGCCTAAAGCCAGCAGAACAATACCGGCACTTCCACTGATCCAAGCTAGGTGTTTTAGCTCTTTGATTTTAGCCTGACCGCCGGTGAAAATGCGTACAGCAAAGATAGCGGCTAAGGCAATACCAACGGTTTGTAAGCCAAACTTGTTGAGTCCAAAGTAAACCGCTATTGGATAAGTGAAAAGTATAATTGCCGACAGTAAAGTCAGCAGAGGACGCATTAGGCGTCCTTCAATAGTTCAACCACAGATTCGACAACGTCATTAACGGTGCGCACTGCTTTGAACTCTTCAGGTTTGATCTTCTTACCTGTGACGTTCTGTAGGTGAACGACCAAATCAACGGCATCAATGCTGTCTAGGTCTAGATCAAGATAGAGATGAGCTTCAGGGGTGATATCTTCAGCATCAAGCTCGAACAGCTCAATAAGCGCATCTTTAACCTGGTTGTATACTTCTTGTTGGTTAGCTTGTGTCATAAAGATCTGTCTAGTTATTCGTTTGAGAAGAGATGTAGTTCGCTAGATTTTCAACTGACGCAAAGTGCTGTCGAGTGTTTGAATCATCTGCATCGATAACAATGTTGTACTTTTTCTTGATAGCAAGGCCAAGCTCAAGGGCATCGATAGAGTCTAGTCCAAGTCCATCACCAAATAGTGGAGCTTCCGTTTCAATCTCATCAATGCTCATGTCTTCAAGGTTCAATGCGTCGATGATCAGTTGTTTCAGTTCGTTGTGTAATGTTTCCACTTTGGCCTACTTAATGCTTTATCTGAATGCTGCTTTAAGGGGGCGATTCTACATTATATGAGGTATTTTCGAAATGCCGATATCGCCTGTTATGTTATTGATACGCTAAATGTTTTCTTCGGAAGGGAAAATTGTTTGTGCAAGATGATGATTAAGGCGCCTTGCTGCCGAAGTTAAATTATTTGAGCCTTCAATAAATGGTTCGACTTCTATTTTACCTTTCACCGCGACATGAAAAAAGGGCTTCGACGCAGGAACTTGATACCATTTTTTCTCTTTCGTTAAGAATGTCGGAGAAACCGTAATATGAATCACGCGTAAATCGGTTTGTGTTCGAGTCGCGATTTGTGCCGCCCCACGCTGTAAGGATGGTTCAATTCCTGGCGTTGTGCGAGTTCCTTCGGGAAAAATCAGCATGACATTGCCACGTGAGAAGCGTTCTTCACAGCGCTCTAAAAGATCGTCAGGGGCTTGGTTCGGTATATAACCTGCCGCTTTGACAATCCTTTTCATAAAAGGGTTTTCCCAAATGGCCGCTTTGACGAGGCAATCACATTGAGGAAGTTGAGAGGCGATCAGCACATAGTCAATCAAACTTGGGTGGTTGGCGACGATAATGCAGTTACGGTCGTTACGCAGTAGTTCTGCACCATCAATTCGGTAATCGATTGCTCCGGTGAACTTCATGATCTGGCAAAACGCATTGAATGAGAAACGGATTAATCGCTGTGCTTTAAGCTCTCTTTTAATGGTATTGGGATTGGTTAGCGCGATAGTCGGTAAGATTAAGAAGCTCAATACTAAGCCACCCAAACCAAAGATGGTAAAGCAGAGGCCTGTCGCGAATACTCGCCAATACTGGTCTACTCTGCTCATTACGCTGTACCTGTCTCGGTGTTATTTACCCAAGACCAAGTTTGGTGCTTGCCAGCAATAGCCCACCTATTTGTACCTAATAAGATATGTTGGAGCGTTTGTAACCCTTGTGGTAACACGGAAGGTGCTTGGTTGGTCTCTACTGTCCTAGTAATAGAGTATTCACTGCCAGCGGTGAGCACTAAGCCCAGCGCATAATCAGCAAAGTTCTGTGTTTCGTACTCTTGGTAGAGCTCGGGCAGAGGTTGGTCGAAATCGATAACTAACACTCGATGCGACGGATATTGATGAAGGTAAAGATAAGCTTCGATCAGAGCGTTATGGAAAGTATCTTGCCCTGCGGCTATTGAAGTCAGTGGAATCGGTGCTTTGGCGGCAATGGTGGTTAGACCAGCTGCGGTATTATGTACCGACTGCGAGAACGCCATTGGTGAGGCATCGTCACCTTCTAATATCGACTGAATTAAAGTGGCGGTTCGATGCAACTCACCATGTCGGCTAGCAAAGACCAGATAATCAATCGAGGTGTCTTTTAATAGGGTTAACGCGGTTTGGACAGCAAGTTTGCTTTGCACACTCATTCGGCGGCGCATCATCGGTGGGATCGCTTTAAATTCAGTTGAGCCATCTTGTGGCCAATCTAAATTAGTGCTCCACGCTTGCCATTGGGCAACAGAATTGAGACCAGCCGAATTTGCAGACCATTTCTCAATATTAAACGACATTAATTGGGATTGATTTGACATAGAGTATTGATTTGCTTTGAGTCTAACTAAATACTATGCGCGCTTATAAATAAACACAGATAAGGAATTTAAATGAAATTACTAAAAATAGCAGTTTCAATGTTATTCATATTCGTTCTTGCAGGATGTGGACGCGTCCAACCTGTAATGAATGTTGAGGATACTCCAGTTGCACTGAATCTTCAAAGTAAACAGGTTAAATCAGCTATTTCTGAATCTGCTGAAAATCGAGGCTGGTTGGTTTCAGAAATAAAGCCTGGTTTGATCCGCGCTGAATTGTATGTTCGTTCGCACCACGCTGTGGTTGAAATTCCTTATAGTGATAAGTTTTACTCTATTCTTTACGTTGAATCAGAGAATTTGAAGTACGACGATGGTGAAATACACCGTAATTACAACCGTTGGGTTAATAACTTAAACGTTGATATTAAACGTAAGCTTGCGCAAATGGCAGCTGAGTAACTCTCTATTATTTAAAGTTAGGTTTTTCGTGTCGGAATATAAATTAGATCCATTCAACGCATTAGAAGCAAAAACAGAAGCGCAGAAATTGTCTTTCGCTCCGATTGTTTTTCATACTGCTCGTACACTTCGTGATTTAGGCATTTTGAAAGCGTTAGATGACGCGGGCAACGAGGGTTTACCAGCAGAGTCTATCTCTGAATCGACCGGTGTCTCTGAGTACGGCGTGAAAGTCCTGCTCGATATGGCGTTAAGTGCTCATATTGTGACTTGGGAAAAGCCTAACTACAAAATGGCTAACCTTGGTTTCTACCTTCTGCATGATGGTATGACTAACGCAAACATGGATTTCACAGCCGATGTTTGTTATGCCGCGATGATGCATCTAACAGAAGCGATTGAAGAAGGCACACCTGCAGGCTTGAAAGAGTTGGGTGATTGGGAAACCATTTACCAAGGCTTGTCTCAATTGCCAGAAAAAGCAAAAGAGAGTTGGTTCAAGTTTGATCACTTCTATTCGGATCGCTCGTTCCCTGTGTTACTTGAAAAAGTCTTCAGCAAGAAACCTAAGTCGCTGGTGGATATCGGCGGCAACACGGGTAAGTGGGCGATGCAATGCTGCAACCATGATGCGGACGTTGAGGTGACGATTGTTGATTTGCCACAGCAGCTAGAAATGGCAATGGCAAACGCGGCAAAGCATGGTCATCAAGAGCGAGTCACGCCATTCCCAGCGAATATGCTCGATAAACAGCAAACTCTGCCAACGGGCGCGGATGTTTGGTGGATGAGTCAGTTCCTTGATTGTTTCTCGCCAATGGAGATTCTGAGCATATTAAAGCGCGTTCGCTCTCATATGTCAGAAGATGCGACTGTCTATATCCTTGAACTGTTTTGGGATTCACAGAAATACGATGCGGCTTCTTATAGCTTAAACGCGACGTCTCTCTACTTTACCTGCTTGGCCAATGGCAACAGTCGTTTTTACCGCAGTGAAGATTTCTTAGAGATCGTTGAAGAAGCGGGCTTTGAAGTGGTAACGCGTACCGACGATATCGGTCTTGGTCACACGCTTCTAGAATTGAAAGCTGGCGCGCAATAAAAATAACAAACATGGCTTAAATAATGAAAAAACTATCAACTCAAGTGGTGATCATCGGAGCTGGGCCATCAGGGTCTATTGCTGCGTCTTTACTTCATAAAAAAGGCATCGATGTTCGAGTGATTGAAAAGAGCGTATTCCCTCGCTTTTCTATTGGTGAAAGCCTATTACCCGCTTGCATGGAAGTGATTGAACAGGCTGGGATGACCGACGCAGTTACCAACGCCAACTTCCAATACAAAGATGGCGCAGCCTTTCGCAAAAATGGCGTTTATACGGCGTTCAATTTTGAAGACAAGTTCTCTTCTGGTCCAGGAACCACGTTTCAGGTTCAGCGAGGTGCCTTTGATAAGGTTTTGGCGGATACGGCTGAGGCGCAGGGTGTCTGCATTGATTACCAACATGAGTTGATGGGCATTAATTTCACCGACGACAGCACCATTTTAGATGTGCAAGTGTTGGGTGGAGAACGCTATCAGCTAGAAGCGCAATACGTTTTAGATGGCAGTGGTTTTGGCCGAGTGCTACCGAAAATGCTTAACTTGGAAGAGCCGTCATCACTTCCTCCACGCAAAGCTATTTTTACGCACATTAACGATCATATTGCAGAGGTTGATACCAACCTCGAATATGACCGCAATAAAATCCTGATCTCAGTGCACCCAAGTAACCCTGATGTTTGGTATTGGTTGATCCCGTTTAGCAACGGTGTCTCTTCGTTTGGTGTGGTAGGAGAGCCTAAGTTCTTTGAGTCCTATCCAGAAGACAAGATTGTAGCCATTAAACAGCTAGCGGCAGAAGAGCCGGGCTTAGCCGAAATTCTGGCAAATGCCGAATATCCAAACCCTGCAGGTGAAATTGGTGGCTATTCTGCCAATGTAAAACATCTGGCGACGGATAAGTACGCGTTGCTTGGCAATGCTGGTGAGTTCCTGGATCCGGTATTTTCATCTGGCGTGACGATTGCGATGAAGTCGGCTCAGTTTGCGGTTGAGTGTGTGGAAAAGCAGCTTAACGGTGAACACGTCGATTGGGAGCGTGATTATGCTGATCCGTTGATGGTGGGTGTAAACACCTTTAGAACGTATGTTGAGGGGTGGTACTCAGGTACTTTGCAGGACGTGATTTTCTATCAAGATCCAAACCCAAAGATTAAGCAGATGGTGTGCTCAATTCTGGCGGGTTACGCATGGGATCAAACCAACCCTTATGTGAAAGAGTCTAAGCGCAGACTCACGACATTGGCAGAGATATGCCGAAGCTAGGTGGTCTATTTAGTGTAGACAACACGCTAAAGCGTCAAGATGCCTAGCCTAAAAATAAAAATAGCCGCAATGTGCGGCTGTTTTTGTATGTGAACAATACAGGTAATCAACCTAATTGCATTCTAGATTACTTCAGATCGATGCTGTTCAATCGTCCCATAAAGACAAGTAGATCAATCACGTCTTTGTGGGCATCAAGCAGGGCGCGTTTGGTTTGGCTATAGGCGGCAAGTCGGCCGTGCTTTCTGATGGAGCACACCTTGGTTTTGTATTTGTAGTCGCCGTTTTCTGAGAATACACGCCACTTAGCGATGTAGCATTCGTCGCGGTGTTCGGGATCACTCTGAGTTGGATTTGGTTTGAATACAATTTTGGGTTCTAGACTATGAGGCAGGCGCGTCATCAGGTAGGGCTCTTTGAGGACTTTGGGCCAAAATTTGCCCCATAGCTGTCTGCCCAGTTCATCTCTTAATTTAATGGTTTTCTTTAGTGCTTTGTCTTCACCCATACGAACAAAACCGACCGACCGATGCAGCACCGTATCTTCGGGAGTATGGATGTGGATCTTAAAAGCGGTTTTACCTTTCGAGATAAAGCGGTAACCGGTAGCACCAATTAGATTATTCTGACTCATAGTTTGCTAAGTGATGATTATGTTATCAATAAGATTACGCCAAATACTGCAAAACCGAAACTAATACCCATGAAAAAAATAAAGCCTTAGCATCTTTGCTAAGGCTTTATTAGAAACTCTGAGACGAGAGTGTCGCTAACTACATGATTTTCTGCATCACATCACCAATTTGAATGCTTCCCGCAAGGCTTGGCTGATCAATCGTGAGTTCCGCTTCGTTTTCGTAAACGCGAGAAACCGTTAGGGTGATGTCGCTTTGAGAAACCTTGTTGCGTGGCAAACCGCGTTGGTCGATAAACGAACCTGTGTGCCACAGTTGCAACTTGTCACCTTGTTGTACGCCATGCATTCGACCTAAATCAATGGTCACAGTGTTACCAAATACCGCTGCCACCTCTGGAAGGGTGATCTTACATGACACTTCCGATTCTAAGTCCAACATAATATTACGGCTAACACGCAGCATCATGCTGCCGTAGGTTGATGCCCAGAAACGGGCACTGCGGGTGTCGACTTCACTGGTCTTAGCAAATGGCCACTTTGCCACTTCACGATAGCTACGGTTGTAAACCTGATGCCCTGTTTTACCATCGAAGACTTGCATCTCTAACGCAAACTGGCGATTGATGATGTCGTCTTTCAACAGTTTGGACTCGATGGTCGCGGTTAAATCGGTAATGTCGCCACCAATGATGTATTGTGCGCCAGTGTCTTGGGCGATCATCTTGATCACTTCAGGTCGACGTTTGTCGATGTCGTAATTGGTCGTGCCAACGGAAACAAAGCTGCGAGACTCTTGCGCCAGCTGTCGATCTACGACATGACCAAAATCATCACCGATGTTATAGATTCTGCCCATTACAGCTTGCTGTGGGGAAGTTACATCGATGTTGCCGACCAAAAATGTCTTCTTATATTGGCTCTCATGGCAAGCATTTGCCGAAGGATAGATATCGATCCTTGCGGTGATCATTATATTGCCACTGCGTTTTTTCTCTTTTTCTACCAAGATGTAGCGCACTTCATGATTGGTAAATTGAAACTCTTTTTTGTTTGCGTCGAGGTACGGCGTGAGGTTGGAGATACTACCAATATCAGCACCTGAGAACTGGATCGCTTTATATACCGCGTCTTCCAGAGCATGAACCCTTGCCGTTTCCTCTGAGGATACGATGGCTGCGGTACCGGTAACTTCATACCAAGAGGCATGAGCACTGAAGCTTATGGTTATCAGTGAACTTATTGAAAATAAGTAAGAAATTATTTTTTTCATCTATTCGTTACCAGTTGGGTATAAATATTGCTTAACAAATAACTATAAGCTTGAAGCTGACTTAAGTGCGTTTTTCTTAATCTGAACCATTAATGAAAAGCAAAGACTGTTCCAACATTGTAATCCATTGAAAAGAATAATGGTGAGAACATATTGGAACAGGGAGCACTAAACCTATCTGGAGATAAGAGAATGAAAAAATGGCTCGTAGTAATGAGTGTCATGTTGTTGACCTCATGCGCTTATTCGCCAATCTATAACGGCAAGTCTGAATATTCAGGCAGTCAGTTTATGTTGATGGATAGCCCTCGTCATACCATGGATTTCTTCGTGGAAAGTATGACCGAAGATCTGATCATTTCGAATACGAGTATCTCAGCAAGAACTCCGATAGCGATTACGTCGTTTGTTGACCTGCAACACATGGACACAACGAACTGGCTAGGAAACTCGGTATCAGAAGGTTTCATTCATCAGTTTCAGCGTCGTGGCTTCAAGGTTGTTGATTTCAAAACAACAGGTTCTATTCAAGTGACTCATCAAGGTGACTTTGCGTTAAGCCGCGATTGGAAAGACTTAGCTCAAGAACAAGACGTACAGTACGTACTGACAGGCACTATGCTTCGCCAAGAAGGTGGTGTGTTAGTCAATGCTCGTGTTGTTGGCATGCAAACTCGCATTGTCGTGGCGACGGCACAAGGCTTCTTGCCTGCAGACCGTATTGGTCGTGACCTAGATACTCTAAACAGTATTCGAACTCAAGATGGCGTTATCATTCGTTCTGACCCAACGATCAGCCAGCCTTATACTGTTATTCTTCGCCCTTAGGAGTTCGAGATGAAGAAGTTAATATTTGTTGTTGCCGCTTTACTGCTTGTTGGCTGTCAGCCACTGCAAAACATGAGGCCAGACGACTACTTAGTTGCCGTTGGCTACGCGAGTATCAGTGAGCAGAAAGGACGTAACGATGAAGAAAGACGTATCCGTGCGATGAGAGCTTCTAAGATCGACGCCTATCGTGAACTTGCAGAACAAGTTTACGGTATGCGAGTGAGTGGTCGGGCAGAGCTTGAAGATCAACGCCTTGGTACGGAACGTACTTCTGGTGCGGTTGATGGCGTAATCCGCGGTGCAGAAGTGGTACGCAGCTACCCTGTGGGCGATAGCTATGTTACTGAGCTTCAGCTTGATATCCGTAAGATGGAACAGTTACGTAATTACGGTGAAGTTCAACCTGTACCTGAAAAGAGACAACAAACGCTGTTCTAGCCCAAGGGGCGTCTAGCGATAGGACTATCCAGTTATATTGGCTGCTTTCGTTTTCCAGATGGCGTATCGGCAACCAATAACTAATATGAATGTAAAAGCGGCAAGTATGAAAATACTTGCCGCTTTTTTGTTTATCGATTTTGTCAGGGCGTTCAAAGGCTGATTAGGTGTTTTAATAAAAGATAACGACAGGAATAGTCTGAGATACAGATAAACGGTTAACAAGGGGTATTACTGAAGAGGAAGAGTTAACTTAACTAGGCTTTTACGTTGGTTCCCAGCGTAGAGATAGTATGCGTTTGACCACCGGCATTGTAGGTCATGCCAATTTTTCCGTGACTTTGCTGCATCATATTGCTGAGTTTTTTGAAGCTAAGGTGCGCTCGATTTAAGGCTTCGCCATTCACAAGGTTCGCTTGCTGGCAATCGTGCACTATGGACTGGATCTTAGTGACTAACTGAGCAAGTTCAGGGTTCTCGGTCAGTTCTGAGATATTGGTATGGGCTGCGATTCGCTGATCGGTTGATCTTAGTTGTTCAACTAGGACCACTTTTTCTTTGGCGATTCGCTCAATATCGTTTGATTGTCGGCTCGTAATAGCGGTTTTCTCTGAACTTAGTAATTCAGATAAGGCTTTGGCATTTTGAAGTTGAAAATTAACTAAATCTGCTAGTGCCGCCATAACGTAAACCTATTCATAATCTCGTGTACTTTAAGACAATAACTTCAATGAAAAGTTAGTGTTTTCTTAAAGGCCTTTTAATTCATCTTCGAACTTGATCATGTTGTCAGCCAGTTTCTCTGGATCGACAGTGTATGAACCATTCGCAATTGCTTCTTTGATCGCTGCTACTTTCACAGAATCAAAGCTTGGCTGTGCTGCCATATCTTGGTGGAGCTGACCAATCGCTTTGCCTTGTTGGCTCAGTGAAACCGCATCTTTGCTTGCTGGTGATTTAGTTGATACATCAGAGCGTGATGCCTCAGAACTAGAATCAGAGCGTACTGCTGATCGGTTAGTGGTCGTTAGGGTTTGCCCTGAACGAATATTATCAATGCCTGCCATAGTTAAGCCTTTTTCTTCAAAAATGGGAACCTGTACAGTCAATATCGACCAAGGGTTCGAATACTTTAGCAATTTTTAGCTCAATAGTCGAAAAGGGACAAAACACCGCCGCCGTTATATTTGGCGTTAGAGTTGAGGGTGAAATCGCTAACGATACCGTCAATTTAGAAGTAAAGAGTTAAAAGTAAACCGTGACTTCAGACATGCTGGTAACAATCCCTTCAATTATACGCTGTGATTTATCATTTTTCACTCTTACTTGATCACCCATAGAGCCATCGGTAAGCGCAGTTCCTTTGGTGGTAATGGTCATGCCACCTTTTACTGCCTGTATGATAACCTTCTCGTTTCGGCACACGACACAGATATCACCTCTTTCTACAACATCGCCCGGTCTTAGGTTCTTTTTTACCTTAGCGCCGATGACCTGATGTGGAGCTGTGAAGCCTTGGCGACGAAACTTGTTAAGAGAAATCATAGCGGTGGTGACATCGTATTGACCGACGATTTCGCCTCTCGCGAGTGAGCGAGTGGTGGTGACAAGAGGCACCGACATCGAAAGGCGCACCGGTACATAAACTCGCCACTCATCAGGAACACATTGAACTAAAACCGTAATACTGCTGCGGGTATTGGTGGTCGTTGAAGCGCTGGTCTCTAAAGGCACTGGGCAGTCTGTCGCTTTGATTCTTGAGTCAACATTTGCTGAATTAACAAAGAGTTCGCCACCTTGTGGCTGCTCAACTGTATCAAGGATATGTTGCTCCGCTGCAGACTGAATCATCTCAATTTGTTCTGGGGTCGCAGCTTGTACAAAAAAACTAAACAATATTGATAAAATGCCGATAAACTTAGCGACAGTTTTAAAAGTAGCTCTACACATTGCTATGGAAAGAGGTGGCAAATTTGTTTTATAATACGTCATTCCGTTTCTCTGGTGGTTCGTAGCCTGCAGTAGACTAACACTTTTTATACAAAAAAGTTTGATATGGAGATGAGCTCATGACGGGTATTCTTGATTCGGTGAATCAGCGTACGCAACTCGTCGGTCAAAACCGATTAGAATTACTAACCTTTCGCCTAATGGGGCGTCAGCGTTACGGCATTAATGTCTTTAAAGTAAAAGAAGTGCTGCAATGCCCTAAGCTGACAAAGATGCCAAACTTGAACCCACTGGTTAAAGGTGTAGCACACATTCGTGGCCAAACGATCTCTGTGATCGACTTGAGCTTAGCGATTGGTGGCCGTCCTACAACGGATATTGAAAAGTGTTTTGTGGTTATCTCTGAGTTTAACCGAACCATTCAAGGTTTCTTGGTAAGTTCAGTTGAGCGCATTATTAACATGCACTGGGAATCGATTCTTCCGCCGCCAGATGGCGCAGGTAGAGCTAACTACCTGACAGCGGTAACCAACATTGATAATGAATTGGTAGAAATTCTTGATGTTGAGAAGATCCTTGCAGAAATTTCTCCTGTTGATGAAACAATGGACAGCAAGATTGCTGAAGATATTGCGAAAGTAGAACAAGAGAAAGAACTGGTTCGCCGCATCTTGATTGCTGATGACTCGACCGTTGCTCGTAAGCAGGTTCAACGTGCTATTGAGTCGATTGGTTTTGAAGTTATCTCGGTGAAGGATGGTAAAGAAGCCTACGAGAAGCTGATACAGATGTCATCAGAAGGCAGTATTTACGATCAGATTTCATTGGTGATTTCTGATATCGAAATGCCAGAAATGGATGGATACACGCTGACTGCTGAGATTCGTCGTCACGCCGAACTTAAAGATTTATACGTAATTTTACACTCATCTTTGAGTGGTGTATTTAACCAAGCCATGGTTGAGCGTGTTGGAGCTAACTCCTTCATCGCTAAATTCAACCCAGATGAGCTTGGTGCAGCTGTAAAAGCTGCGTTAACTAACTAAAAGAGACATTAATGACTGCTATAACAATAAGTGATCAAGAGTATCGCGATTTCAGCCGTTTCTTAGAATCTCAATGTGGCATTGTATTAGGTGACAGCAAGCAGTATTTAGTGCGCAGTCGTCTAAGCCCATTAGTAACGAAGTTTAAGTTAGCTTCTTTGTCTGATTTGTTGAGAGATGTAGTAACAGGTCGAAACCGTGAGCTGCGTGTGGCTGCTGTCGATGCCATGACGACGAACGAGACACTTTGGTTCCGTGATACTTACCCGTTTGTTGTGCTTGCGGATAAGCTTCTACCGGAAATAGCGGCAAATAAACGTCCTATTAAGATTTGGTCTGCGGCAAGCTCTTCAGGCCAAGAAGCATACTCAATGGCAATGACGATTCTTGAAACTCAAGCTCGTAAGCCAGGTATGCTGCCAAATGTATCGATTACCGCAACTGACATCTCAGCAAGTATGTTGGATATGTGCCGCACTGGCGCTTACGACAACCTTGCATTGGGACGTGGACTTTCTCCAGAGCGCCGTCGTACTTTCTTTGAAGATGCGGGCGATGGCCGTATGAAAGTGAAAGATAACGTCAAGCGCATGGTGAACTTCCGCCCTCAGAACCTGATGGACAGCTATGCATTGTTAGGCAAGTTCGACATTATTTTCTGTCGTAACGTGCTGATTTACTTCTCGCCTGATATGAAGTCAAAGGTACTTAACCAGATGGCAAATAGCCTGAACCCTGGTGGGTACTTACTATTGGGCGCGTCTGAATCGTTAACAGGCTTAACCGATCGTTTTGAAATGGTTCGCTGTAATCCAGGCATCATCTACAAATTAAAGTAACGAGCGGCACCGATATTAGGTGTAAGGTTACCGTCTAAATTTAAAACCCAGCCAAGTGCTGGGTTTTCTTTTTCCTGCTTAAGCTATATCTTTAAGTCAGAGTGACATTCCAATTTACTCTATTTTTTGGCTTGTTTATTGCAAGTTTACCCACGAGTAACCTGTAAAAGCATTGATAGACCGCCTTGTTTCAAAAGTTGGTATATATATTGCTTTGGTTATTTCATAACAGTCAGTTCTTGAGTTGAGGTTTACATGGCTATTTCTTTTGACAATGCTTTGGGCATTCACCAGCACACAGTTGGTGTACGTGAGCGTAACGCTGAGGTGCTTTCCACCAATATCGCGCAAGCAAACACGCCTGGGTATAAAGCAAAGGGATTAGACTTTAAGAAATCACTGCAAGCGGCAAGTTCTGGGGCAAGCATTGGTCTTAGCCGTACAGATGGTCGGCACATTTCTGCCTCAACAACGGTGAACGGGGAAACGAAGTATCGCATTCCTACCCAACCTGATACAGGAGATGGCAACACGGTTGATTTGGATTTGGAAAGAAACCTTTTCATGCAAAACCAAATTAGGCATCAAGCCTCTCTCGACTTCTTAGGAAGTAAGTTCAAGAATTTAACTAAAGCGATTAAAGGGGAATAATTAGATGAGTTTATTCAATGTATTCAATGTGACTGGTTCTGCGATGAGTGCTGAATCTGTTCGTCTAAATACGACCTCGAGCAACCTTGCGAACGCGGACAGTGTAAGTAGTTCTGCTGAAGAAACTTACAAGGCTCGTCACGCAGTGTTCGGCGCTGAGTTAAATAAAGCACGCAACAGTGGTCACACTGTGCCTGTGAAAGTATTAGGTATTGTGGAAAGCGATAAGCCGCTAAGCGCGGAGTACAACCCGGATCACCCATTAGCGAACAACGAAGGCTATATCTACAAGCCTAATGTCAACGTTATGGAAGAAATGGCAAACATGATTTCGGCATCACGTGCGTACCAAACAAACGTACAGGTTGCTGACTCGAGTAAACAAATGCTGCTGCGTACGCTGCAGATGGGTCAATAAGGATAAGGAGGTAGCACATGGCTGGAATCAACAACAATGTTGGTCAAAGCGGCTTGTCCTATGTTGACCAGCTGAAGAGTCTTCAAGATGGCGCTAAAAAGCCCGACGAAACAACAGGTAAGCAGGATCTTAAACAAGAAGACTTCTTATCTTTGTTGACTAAGCAACTAGCACAACAAGACCCTTTCAAGCCGGTTAGCAATGACCAGATGATTGCGCAAATGGCTTCATTTGCGACCGTAGATGGCATTGGCAAAATGAATACACAGTTTGAAAGCTTGAATTCATCAATGACCTCTAACCAAGCTCTTCAGGCCTCCTCTTTAGTTGGGCGTGATGTATTGGTTCCTGGTGCGGCAGGTGTAAAACCCGGTGATGGCGGTATGGCGGCAATGGTTAAGCTTCCTCAGGCAATGGACAATGTAATGGTCCGTGTTGAGAACGAAGTTGGCCAATTGGTTCGCACATTTGATATCGGCTCTAAACCATCTGGTGATACACGTGTTGAATGGGACGGAAAAGACGAAGACGGTAACCCATTGCCGGCCGGTAAATACAACGTGAAAGCGTCGGGTTTGCTGGATGGCGAGAACACAGAGTTCCAAGTTTCCAGTTATGCGAACGTGAACAGTGTGCTTCTTGGTAAGGGCGATGGCAACGTACTACTCAATCTGGCTGGTTTCACATCGCCAGTACGACTTGCTGAAGTACTAGAAGTTGGTAAAGCGTAGCTCTTTATTGAGTGACTATGCTAGCTAGATAGATTAGGAGAATAATGGAATGTCATATGTAGCTTTAAGCGGCCTATCCGCTGCACAATTAGACCTTAATACAACCAGTAACAACATTGCGAACGCAAACACATTTGGCTTTAAAGAGTCTCGTGCCGAGTTCGGTGATGTTTATTCAAGCTCGTTGTTCACTAACGCAAAAACGACGGCAGGTGGCGGTGCGCAAGCTAGCCAAGTGGCGCAACAGTTCCACGAAGGTTCAAGTATTTATACGAACAACCCAATGGACTTACGTGTAAGTGGTACAGGTTTCTTTGCAGTATCGAAAGACCGCATGGTGCCAGAGATTAACGAATTAACGCGTAATGGTGCATTTCACCTAAACAAAGACAACTACATGGTTACCGCTAACGATGAGTTTCTTTTAGGTTACGATGTTGATCCAAACTCGGGTGAAGTTCTTTCTTACGCGCCAAAGCCTCTCGACATTCCTGCTGAGTTTGGTAAGCCAAAACAGACAGAAAACATTGAAGTAGGGGTTAACCTTCCTGCAAACGGTGATCTTAAAGACCCGGCTGCATTTAACTTCAAAGATGCTGATACTTATAACCGTGCAACGTCTTCGACGGTATACGATTCTATGGGTCAGTCTTACAAGTTAACGACTTACTACCTCAAAGATCAGACTCAACCAAACACTTGGCAAACGTACTACACCATGTCAGATGAGAACGGTGAAAAGCCGGTCAACATTACTGGTGGTGATGCGACGAATGCACAAGGTCATGTTGGTCACACAATGAAGTTCAACAATGACGGTACGTTAGCAAGCCTAAACAATGGTCAGCCGATTAACTCGGAACCACTGGGTGCTGGCGCGAACCCAATTGACTTGAACGGTGCTGATCCAACTCAAGTGCTTAAGTTTGGTCTAGATTCGTCAACTCAGTTTGCCGCTCCGTTTGAATTGACTAAGTTTGATGAAGATGGCGCGACAACAGGTTTCTTAACAAAAATCGATTTCGATGAGTACGGCAGTGTTCTAGGTACTTACTCAAATGGTGAAAACGTGATGCTTGGCCGTGTAGGCTTGGTTCGTGTACCAAATGAGCAAGGTCTGGATAAGAAAGGCGGTACTCAATGGGATTCTACCAACGACTCTGGTGACAAGATCTGGGGTGAATCGAACAAAGGTTCATTTGGTAGCATCAACAACGGCTCACTAGAGCAGTCGAACATCGATATGACTCAAGAACTGGTTGATTTGATTTCTGCTCAACGTAACTTCCAGGCGAACTCGCGTTCTCTAGAAGTACACAACCAGCTACAACAGAATATTCTTCAGATTCGTTAATCGTTTAAAGCGTTTGAATCATCTGCGAATACCCAATTCAATGTTATTGAATTGGGTATTGTTGTTTGTCTTTTTATTTGCCGCCCCTATTGCCGCCCGGTAATGCCACTGGCAACAATTCTTCCTCAATGATCCTTTGATGATCACCCTTCTTGTTCGTTTTCTATTTAAATTATTGATAAATAACAGTTAAAAATATTGGCACAGGGTTTGCTTTATTAGCCCCAGAAGATGATTTTTGGAGCAAAATTATGGATCGCGCACTGTTTCTTGCCATGAGTGGCGCTAAGCAAAATATGCAAGCTTTGCAGCTACGTGCAAACAACCTTGCCAACGTAAGTACAACGGGTTTCCGTGCTGATTTAGCACAGGCACGTTCAATGCAAGCGTATGGCGAAGGCATGCCTACTCGTGTTTTCAGCATGACAGAGCGTCCGGGTCATAATTTCGCTCAGGGTAGTGTGGTTACTACTGGCCGAGATCTAGACGTTACCATTCAAGGTGATGGTTGGATTTCAGTGATGGACAATACTGGCCGTGAAGGTTTAACACGTAACGGTAACCTAAGGGTTGACCAAAACGGTTTACTAACCAACGCAAGCGGTCACTTAGTGCTTGGTGAAAACGATGCACCAATCACGCTGCCAATCCCAATCAGCAAAGTAGAAATTGGTACAGACGGTACGATCTCTGTCATTCCTCAAGGCGCTCCAGCTGAAGAATTGGCCGTGGTTGATCGTATTAAGCTTGTACGTCCAGACAACCAAAGTTTGTTTAAAGACACGAATGGTCTATTCCGTTCGAAAAACCCAGATCAGGCATACGAAGCAGATGCAGCGGTAACGTTGCTAAAAGGTGCTATCGAAGGCAGTAACGTAAATGCCGTAGGTGAAATGACCAGCCTAATTGACTTACAACGTCAGTTTGAAATGCAGGTCAAAATGATGAGCACAGCAGAGGAAATGGACAAGTCGTCTGATTCACTGCTTCGTATGAGCTAATAGAATTTAAAGGACATTGCTATGCATCCAGCATTATGGGTAAGTAAAACGGGTTTAGACGCCCAACAAACCAATATCTCAACGATTTCGAACAACCTTGCCAACGCCTCAACCATTGGTTTTAAAAAGAGCCGCGCGGTATTTGAAGATCTGTTCTACCAGAATATTAATCAACCGGGTGGTCAATCGTCTCAGAATACTGAGCTGCCAAGTGGTTTGATGCTGGGTGCCGGTTCTAAGGTCGTCGCGACTCAAAAAGTGCACACTCACGGTAACGCACAAACGACATCTAACAGCCTAGACATGATGATTGAAGGCGACGGTTTCTTCCAAGTTGAAATGCCAGACGGTGAAACAGGTTACAGCCGCAATGGTCAGTTCACACTGAACGGTGAAGGCGCGATCGTAACGTCGGGCCAAGGTTATCCTCTACAACCAGAAATTGTGATTCCTGAAGACGCGATCTCGGTAACGGTTGGTAACGACGGTGAAGTATCGGTTCGTCTACGTGGCGAGCAAAACAACGTCGTGGTTGGTCAAATTACCATTACTGACTTTGTAAACCCAGGTGGTCTAGAGCCAGTAGGTCAAAACCTTTATTTGCCAACTGGCGCGAGTGGCGACCCACAAGAGGGTGTACCGGGTTTTGATGGCCTGGGTAACATCCGCCAATCGATGCTAGAAACATCGAACGTAAACGTAACCGAAGAGCTGGTAAACATGATTGAAGCTCAGCGTGTATACGAAATGAATTCGAAAGTTATCTCGTCAGTAGACAAGATGATGAGCTTTGTTAACCAACAGCTGTAATTGGTTTATTCGCCGTTTACTTTTTTAATTAATCTATCTGTTTTTGCTAATTGACCCATTTACCACTGCCTGCTGAGAGTATATCGCCATGAAACGTATTTTTTGTTTAGCCCTGTTAGCTTCGATGACTGGTTGTACAGTACTGGATCCAATTGAGACGCCAGCACAAGAGAACGCGACCACAGTGGTTGATGCGGTTGAAGGCGATAAGTCGGCAGAAGAAAGTTCAGGAATTATCGACACGCTTCGTGGGCGAACCGATCCAATTGCTGGTGACCCTGCATGGGCGCCAATCAACCCCAAGCAGAAGCCAGAGCATTATGCAGCGGCAACGGGCTCACTGTTTAATGTGAACCACATTGGCAGCATGTATGACGACTCAAAGCCTCGTGGTATTGGTGACATCATCACTGTAGCGCTAGATGAGAATACTCGAGCGACCAAAAAAGCCAACGCAGACATGTCTAAGTCGAATGATGCATCGATGGAGCCGCTGGCTGTTGGTGGTCAAGAGCTGACGATCGATAAGTACAACTTCTCTTACGATCTGAGCAACACCAATACCTTCGCTGGTGATGCGTCAGCCAACCAAAGTAACAGCATCAGCGGCTATATCACCGTAGAAGTGATCGAAGTATTAGCCAATGGCAACCTAGTGGTTCGTGGTGAGAAGTGGATGACACTGAACACAGGCGATGAGTATATCCGCCTAAGCGGCACCATCCGTCCTGATGATATTGATTTTGAAAATACCATCGCTTCAAACCGTGTTTCTAACGCACGAATTCAGTACTCGGGCACGGGCGTGCAGAAAGATATGCAAGAGCCTGGATTCTTGGCACGATTCTTTAATGTATCTCTGTAGAGCTTGATAGGACGACGACATACTGACAGCCTCTATCACTGAGCCACATTTAGCTAAGCTATTATAAATTAAAGCAATACAGACAGGTTACTCAATGAAAAAACTGACACTCGTACTATTCGGCATGCTATTTCTTGCCACCAGTGCCCATGCTGCGCGAATCAAAGACGTGGCAAAAGTGGCGGGTGTTCGTAGTAACCAACTTGTCGGTTATGGTTTGGTCACGGGCTTGCCGGGTACTGGTGAGACAACTCCCTTTACCGATCAAACATTTAACGCAATGCTGCAAAATTTTGGCATCCAATTGCCGCCCGGCACTAAGCCAAAAACCAAAAACGTCGCGGCTGTTATTGTGACTGCTGAACTGCCAGCATTCTCTAAGCAAGGCCAAGAAGTTGACGTAACCGTTTCTTCTATCGGTTCAGCAAAAAGCCTTCGTGGTGGTACCTTGCTACAGACCTTCTTGAAAGGTCTAGACGGTCAAGTGTATGCGGTCGCGCAGGGTAACTTGGTGGTAAGTGGCTTTAGTGCACAAGGTAACGACGGTTCTAAGATTGTCGGTAACAACCCTAACGTTGGTATCATCTCTAGCGGTGCGACGGTTGAACAAGAGATCCCAACGCCATTCGGTCGTGGTGACTACATCACCTTCAACCTAATCCAATCAGATTTCACAACGGCTCAGCGTATGGCTGATGCGGTTAATAATTTCCTAGGCCCACAAATGGCTTCAGCGGTAGACGCAACTTCAGTAAAAGTTCGTGCACCGCGTGAAATCAGCCAGCGTGTAGCATTCTTGTCGGCTATCGAAAACATCGAGTTCGACCCTGCTGAAGGCTCTGCAAAAATCATCGTCAACTCTCGTACAGGTACGATTGTGGTTGGTAAGCACGTTCGCCTAAAAGCGGCGGCGGTCACCCACGGTGGTATGACGGTTGCAATTAAAGAAAATCTAAACGTAAGCCAACCGAATGCATTCTCTGGTGGCCAAACGGTAGTGGTCCCTGATTCTGATATCGAAATCACGGAAGGCGATGGTAAGATGTTCAAATTTGAACCTGGCCTAACGCTGGACGATTTGGTACGCGCAGTCAATGAAGTGGGCGCTGCACCTTCTGATTTAATGGCAATCCTTCAAGCACTGAAACAAGCGGGTGCGATTGAAGGCCAATTGATCATTATCTAAGGAATAAAGCATGATTAAGAATAACAATGACATCGGCTTTATTCACGACATCGGTAGTTTAGACCGTCTTCGTCAACAAGCGGTAAACGGTGAAGAAGGTAGCGAGAAAGAAGCATTAACCGCGGCGGCAAAACAGTTTGAATCGATTTTCACCTCGATGTTGTTTAAGTCAATGCGCGATGCTAACTCGAGCTTTAAGTCGGATATGTTGAACAGCCAGAACGAGCAGTTCTATCGTCAGATGCAAGATGACCAAATGGCGAGTGAGTTAAGCGCTTCAGGTTCATTAGGTCTTGCAGATATGATCGTGGCTCAACTAAGCGCTGGCCAAGCAAGCGATACGTCTGAAGAGAAGGTTCGCAGTGAAGGCTTTGATGCTTCATTGCAAAGACCGCAATATTCAGGCCGTTCGGAAGAGCGAGCGTCAGACGTTCAACCTGCGCAAGCAGCAAAACAGCCAGTATCCTTTGATTCTCCAGAATCGTTTGTGACCTCAATGAAGCCTTACGCGGAAAAAGCGGCAAGTGCGCTTGGTGTGGACTCGTCTCTTCTATTGGCACAAGCTGCCCTTGAAACGGGTTGGGGTTCTAAAATGGTTAAGAACTCTTTGGGCAACAGCAATAACTTATTTAACATCAAAGCAGATAGAAGTTGGAAGGGCGATAAGGTCGCGACTCAAACTCTTGAGTTCCATGGCAAAACCGCCGTTAAAGAGTCAGCTTCCTTCCGTTCTTACTCTAATTTCGAAGATAGCTTTAATGATTACGTGAAGTTCTTGAACGAAAATCCAAGATACGAAACGGCGCTACAGCATCAAGGCAATTCAGAGAATTTCATCAAAGGTATTCATCAGGCTGGTTACGCAACTGACCCTAACTATGCAGACAAGGTTTTACGAGTTAAAGCCAAGATTGATGAGATGAACTAGCGTCATAAATCAACATAGAGAGCTTGCTACTGGCAGGCTCTTTTCTTCTCCGCCCCTTCAGTTCTTACGCGTAATCCATAGTTATCTCCTTACACTTCAATAAATTATCGTCTTTTAATTTCCTATTGTTTTTGTTGGCACATATATTGCAATTATCTTAGTAATATACGGTTGTAGTTAATCAGTTCATTCTGGTTTTGTTAAGTTTTTTGGGGGCATTATGGCGTCGGATCTTCTGAATGTAGGGGCACAAAGTGTTCTTACGGCTCAGAGACAGCTCAACACCACAGGTCATAACATTTCTAACGCTAACACAGAGGGCTATAGCCGCCAGTCTGTGATTCAAGGTGTGAATGACCCGCGCCAGTATGGTGGGCAATCCTACGGTATGGGGGTACATGTGGAAAATGTTCGCCGCTCTTGGGATCAGTTTGCCGTCAAAGAACTTAACTTATCGACAACCAATGCCGCCAACAAAGGCGATACCGAAGCCAACCTCGATATGCTGTCGAGCATGTTGTCGTCGGTCGCTTCAAAGAAGATTCCAGAAAACCTCAACGAATGGTTTGATTCCGTTAAGACTCTGGCCGATACCCCAAATGATGTGGGTGCGCGTAAGGTCGTGTTAGAGAAAGCAGGGCTTGTAACTAAAACCTTGAATGAATTTCATGAAACAGTTCGTCAACAGTCTGATTCTACGAATAAAAAATTAGATATGGGTATCGAGCGAGTTAACCAACTTGCGTACGAGATCCGTGATGTTCAGCGTTTAATGATGCGAACTCCTGGGCCTCATAATGACCTACGAGATCAGCATGAAAAGTTGATTAATGAGCTTTCTGGTTACACCAAAGTTACGGTGACACCACGCTCAAATGCCGAAGGGTTTAATGTCCATATTGGTAATGGCCATACCTTGGTCTCTGGTAGTGAAGCGAGTCAGCTGAAGATGGTTGATGGCTTACCCGATGCACATCAGCGCCGCCTAGCGATTGTTGAAGGTAAGTCTTTAAAACCGATCACCAGCAGTGATATCGACGGAAAAATCGGCGCCATGCTAGACATGCGTGACGAACATATCCCAGCAATCATGGATGAGCTTGGTCGTTTGGCGACCGCGTTTTCATATGAGGTCAATAGTCTTCAAGAACAAGGTTTGGATCTTAACGGCAACGTAGGTAAGGACTTGTTTACCGACGTGAACTCAGAGCTGGTGGCAAAATCTCGTGTCACGGCTAGCGGGCAATCGAAAGCCGATGTTGCGGTATACATTGATGATACTTCTGCCTTAAAAGGCGGTGAGTATGGACTGAAATACGATGGCAGTGATTATGTCGTGACTAAGCCGAACGGTGAGACCGTTAAGATGGCGACCGACTCTAGCGGTAGTGCTTTTTATCTTGATGGCATGCGAGTGGAAGTACGTAACCCTCCTGAACTAGGAGAGAAACTGTTACTGCGTCCAACGCGTAATTTTGCTGCGCAGATTCATATGGAAACCAAAGACCCGAAAGACATTGCTGCGCAAAGTTATGAGGCATCGACCACGTTTGCCAAGGGTACAGCGGGATTTAAAATCCTAGAAGCAGGTCAACTGCGTGAGTTTGAAGTGATTGTCTCACCAAAAGGTGAGCAGTTTGCTGTGACGGATCCGAAGGGTAACATTTTAATGCAGCCTCAACCGTATCCGCCACAAGGGCCAGTGACCATCAACGGTACAACGTTTGAGCTCACACCTGGTGCGGTGGCAAATGATAAGTTTACGGCAAACCTTGTCCCATCAGAAGGTGACAACGGTAACCTGCGTAAGCTACAAGATCTTCAAAAAGGAAAGCTGTTGAATGATGGTGAGTCTACGATTTTAGACCTTTACCACAACTTGAATACTAATACGGGCTTGAAGTCTTCAACGGCAAATCGCCTGAGTGATATTGCGACATTAGAAAAACAGTCGGCTCAAGAACGTATTGCTTCTATCTCGGGAGTAAACCTCGATGAAGAAGCGGCAAACATGATGAAATTTCAGCAAGCGTATATGGCTTCTTCACGTATCATGCAAGCAGCCAACGATACGTTTAACACTATTTTGGCTCTGAGATAGGAAGGTATAAATGTTGAATCGTATCTCTAGCTTCCATAATTATCAGTCAGTACAAAACGACTTGCGCCGTCAAGAGAACAAGGTGCATCACAACCAAGCACAACTTGCTTCGGGTAAGAAGTTACAGTCGCCAAGTGATGACCCATTAGCGACGCACTATTTACAGAACATTGGTCAGCAGTCAGAACAGCTTAAACAGTATGTCGATGCGATTACTCTAGTCAGAAACCGTCTTGAGCATCATGAAGTATTGGTTTCTAACACTGAAGGCTTTGCTGATGAAGCAAAACGAACCGTGATGGAAATGATCAACGGTGCGCTTTCTCCGGAAGACCGTTTAGCTAAGAAGCGTGAAATTCAAGAACTGGCGAATAACTTCCTGCATTTAGCCAACTCTCAAGATGAGTCGGGTAACTACACGTTTGCAGGCACTAAGCCGAAAAATCAGCCTTTCTTTCGAGATAACGAAGGGAATGTGACATATCAAGGTGATGACTACCAACGCAAGATGCGTGTGGCAAGCAGCTTTGAAATGGCAATGAATGATCCGGGCAGCAAGATGTTTATGGAAATAGACAACCCGTTCGGTGACTACGAACCTCAGTACGAGCTTGAACCTGCGTCTGAGTTATTGCTCGGGCGTGCGACCAACAGCGATGAAGATGGGTCTACTTATAAAGTGACGTTTGTCGACATGCAGACGGGCAATTTCGCTTATCAGCTTGAAAAAGACGGCGCAGTGGTTGCGGCAGAAGATTTTGATCCTTCGACAGGCATTGTTTATGAAGGGCTGAATATTCAAATCAAAGGCCAAATCACTAAAGGTGATTCGATCACCTTAGAACCACGAGAGACTTTCTCTATCTTTGATACGTTCAAAGAGGCTGCTGAGCAGGCTGAAAACCCGGTATCGGATGCATCAGCAACAGCGAAACTGCACCAAGTAACTGAAGAGTTCCACGCTGCGTTTATCCATTTGACCAAGGCAAGAACCGATGTTGGTGCACGCTTGAGTACTTTGGATATTCAAGAGCAACAACATGAAGATTTCAAGTTGTCTTTAGCAAAAGCAAAAAGCAACTTTGAAGACTTGGATTACTCGAAAGCGATCATTGAGTTCAATGAAAACTCTCGAGCACTACAAGCTTCTCAACAAGCGTTTGGCAAAACCAAAGACCTGACCTTGTTTAACTATATTTAATGATCAATCGGTATTTAATGGTGGCTTGTCGATCACCATGGCGTTGATTCCTTGCCGTATGTGCTATGCCATACGTGCGAATGACGCCACAGTTTGCCGCTTTTTTGTACGAAGCATGATGTTTCTAGAATAGCGGCAAAAAACGGCAATAAGGAAGGTGAATGTTTTTCATCTTCTAATAGTAGAAAATCATAATTGCGCAGTGTTGTTTGTAAGCTTCTGATTTTTAGATAATTAAAAAATTATTTATATGATATTAAACTTGGCATACAACTTGTATCTGTGTTGGTTATAAATGATTAATACAGATCTTAAACCTTGTATAGGGTTTATCGAGTAATACACGGTCAGTGCTTATCCATATGAGAGTAAAGCTGGCCGCTTCGCAGAAACTTTGCGAACTCATAAGGAGAGCAAAATGGCTATCAATGTAAGCACTAACGTATCTGCTATGACAGCACAGCGTTACCTGAATAAAGCATCTAATGACTTAGCGACTTCTATGGAGCGTTTGTCATCTGGTCACAAGATCAACAGCGCGAAAGATGATGCGGCAGGTCTGCAAATCTCGAACCGTCTAACCGCTCAGTCTCGTGGTCTTGATGTGGCAATGCGTAATGCCAACGACGGTATTTCGATTGCTCAAACAGCAGAAGGCGCGATGAACGAATCGACTAACGTACTACAACGTATGCGTGATCTAGCGATTCAATCATCAAACGGCACTAACTCGCCGGCAGAGCGTACTGCACTGAACGAAGAGTCAATGGCACTTCAAGATGAGCTTAACCGTATTGCGGAAACCACATCGTTTGGTGGTCGTCGTCTACTGAACGGTTCATTCGGTGAAGCTTCATTCCAGATCGGTTCTAACTCTGGTGAAGCAATGATCATGGCTCTGACAAGTATCCGTGCAGATGACTACCGTATGGGTGGTACTACGTTCGATTCAGAAAACGCGAAAGATAAGAACTGGGAAGTGCCGCCAACAGCGAGCGATCTTAAGTTCGAATTCAAAACCAAAGCGGGTGAAGACATCGTTTTAGATATCAATACCAAAGCGGGCGATGATATCGAAGAGCTTGCGACTTACATTAATGGTCAGTCTGATCTTGTGAACGCATCGGTTACTGATGATGGTCGCATTCAACTGTTCGTTGCTGAACCTGACCTTGACGGCCCAATGTCTATCTCTGGTGGTCTAGCGTCTGAGCTAGGTATTAAGAGTGAAGGCCGCGCAACCTCGGTTCAAGATGTTAGCTTAACCAGCGTTGCGGGTTCACAGAACGCGATCAGCGTGATTGATTCTGCAATGAAGTACGTGGATTCACAGCGTGCTGATTTGGGTGCAAAACAGAACCGTCTAAGCCACAGTATTAATAACTTGGCAAACGTACAAGAGAACGTAGACGCTTCAAACAGCCGAATCAAAGATACGGACTTTGCGAAAGAGACGACGCAAATGACCAAATCACAAATTCTGCAACAAGCAGGTACTTCAATACTTGCTCAAGCAAAACAGTTGCCTAACTCTGCAATGTCATTATTGCAATAGTTATTGGTTGAACTTGCTGCTCGTGTTCAGACGTGAGCCATGCAGCAAGGGAAACTGGCAAGCATACTTACTATTGAATGTTTAGCTCTCTCATCTCTCACCTGCTATCCATTTTTGCAGTAAGAATGCAACGGCAAGTCGGAAATGTGTTCATTTCTCGATGATCTCCACACAGGCTCTGACGCGCCAACTAGCCCCGGTTCTCTCAAAGGAAAAGGGGCTTTTTCCTTTCTGTATTTCTTGTTTTTGCTATTTATTTTCCTGTGAACTTTCTCGCACTACCTTTTCCAAATCTCTATTTGATGGTTCTTCTTCACGACAAATAATGTCATCTATTACACAAGATTTGCGTAAGTCAGAGATCTTTGGCGATTGATCATTTCTCGACCTTGAGCCATTTAGACGGCGGTTCGTACGCTTTCTGAACAGATTAAGATCTTTTTCCAATTGAAATCTATCGCTGTATTAGAAAATGATTAAAATTAAGTTGTTGATAAATATTAGATTAATATTTTTTTTGTGGTTTTTTGAAAGTTTTTCTAAAGCTTCTGATTTTCGCGCCGTTATTAAAAGTAACTTTGAGAGAACTACTTGGTTTTCCGAGACGTCGGAAACCGCTATACCGGAAAATCAATTGGAG
>NZ_JBFSUR010000029.1:0-74339 GCF_041467535.1 Vibrio sp. 10N.247.311.47 | reverse complement strand
AAACCGGCAACCGTTAATAGCGGTTCTAGGGTTCAAATCCCTATCCCTCCACCACCATTAGAAAGCCCGCTGAGAAATCAGCGGGCTTTGTTCTTATCTGCGATATACATAAATAAAAGGGGAAGGGCACTGACGTGCTCTTCCCTTTTTTGTATTTAAAACAATGACGACTAGTCCGCTAAATATTTCCCTTCTGCAACTTGCCAGAACGCTCGAATTAGAGGGTTATCTAGCTGTGCTCGCTTACAACATACGCCTAACTCAAATGGCTTGATAGGTTCTATCTTTAAGCGGCTAACTTTATCTCTTACTGGACTGTTGTTTATGACCACATCAGGTGCGATGCCAACTCCACATCCTAGTGCCACCATACTTACAATCGCCTCATGGCCAGAAACTTGCGCGTATATGTTGGGTTTTATCTTCATCTTTTTAAACCATGCATTGGCTCGTTCACGCGCTGTTCCTGCTTCTGGGATGATAAAGGGCACTTCATTCCAGTTTGGCTTATCGGATTGCAGTTGTTGGCTAAAGCTACTCACACCAGATGGAATGATGACTGACAGTGGAATATCGCTGATGGTTTCGAATTCTAACCTTGAAGGAAGGATGTCTGGCTTTGCTGAAATCGCGATATCCGCTTCATCGTTTAAGATCTTGTCGATGGATTGAGCTGGATCACCAGTAGAGAGCTTAAATTCAATATACGGATGAATAGCCCTAAATTCGGTTATGAGTTCAGGTAGGTGACTGTAGCTAGCCGTTACTGAACAAAATATACGGATCTCACCTTTAAGTTCTTGCTCTCCGCCCTTCAGGTGAAGGTTATATTGCTGCCACTCTCCCACGATGCTCAATGCTACAGGCAATAGGTGTTTTCCTGCTGGGGTAAGATCAACACTGCGGTTGTCTCTGATTAGCAGTTCTTGTCCTGTTTCCTCTTCAAGCTTTTGTATCTGACGGCTCAGCGCTGAAGGACTGACGTGCATAGCAGCTGCGGTTTTGCTGAAACTCTTGCTGTCGCATAAATGTATAAATAATTGTAGAGATTTTATGTTCATGTTCTGCGATCGTTTCCATGTTGCATTTATTGCAATAACTAATTGTGAATATATCACTTTCAGCAACGGAGTGTCTGTTTTAGTATGAAGTCATTCGATAGAGAGATATCGACCTTACGGACTTATTTTTAAAGGAGTGCCCTAGAATGGCTAACTATTTCAATACATTAAACCTTCGTGAACAACTAGACCAATTAGGTCGTTGCCGCTTTATGGATCGTGAAGAATTCGCGACAGAAGCTGAATACCTTGAAGGTAAGAAAATCGTAATTGTTGGTTGTGGTGCTCAAGGCCTAAACCAAGGTCTAAATATGCGTGATTCTGGTCTAGACGTATCTTACGCTCTACGCCAAGCGGCAATTGATGAAAAGCGTCAATCATTCAAAAATGCTGATGAAAACGGCTTTGTTGTGGGTAGCTACGAAACGCTAATCCCTCAAGCAGACCTAGTAATCAACCTTACTCCTGATAAGCAACACACAAACGTTGTTGAAACAGTAATGCCTCTAATGAAGCAAGGCGCTGCTCTTGGTTACTCTCACGGCTTCAACGTTGTGGAAGAAGGCATGCAATTACGTGCTGACCTTACTGTAGTAATGGTTGCACCTAAGTGTCCTGGCTCTGAAGTTCGCGAAGAGTACAAACGTGGCTTCGGTGTACCAACACTTATCGCTGTTCACCCAGAAAACGACCCTAAAGGCGAAGGTTGGGATATCGCTAAAGCTTGGGCTGCAGGTACTGGTGGTCACCGTGCAGGTTGCCTAGAGTCTTCTTTCGTAGCAGAAGTTAAATCTGACCTGATGGGTGAGCAAACTATCCTTTGTGGCATGCTACAAGCGGGTTCTATCGTATCTTACGAGAAGATGATTGCTGATGGCATCGAACCTGGCTACGCAGGCAAGCTTCTACAATACGGTTGGGAAACGATTACTGAAGCACTTAAGTTTGGTGGCGTAACTCACATGATGGATCGCCTATCTAACCCGGCTAAAGTTAAAGCGTTTGAGCTTTCTGAAGAGCTTAAAGACCTAATGCGTCCGCTTTACAACAAGCACATGGATGACATCATCTCTGGTCACTTCTCTAGCACAATGATGGCTGACTGGGCGAACGATGACGTGAACCTACTAGGCTGGCGTGAAGAGACAGGCGAAACTGCATTCGAAAACTACCCAGCTTCTGACGTAGAAATCTCAGAGCAAGAGTACTTCGACAACGGTATCCTAATGGTTGCTATGGTTCGTGCCGGTGTTGAGCTAGCATTCGAAGCTATGACGGCATCAGGCATCATTGATGAGTCTGCTTACTACGAATCTCTACATGAGCTTCCACTAATCGCAAACACAGTTGCTCGTAAGCGTCTTTACGAAATGAACGTTGTAATCTCTGATACTGCTGAGTACGGTAACTACCTATTCGCTAACGTAGCAACACCGCTACTACGTGAGAAGTTCATGCCTTCAGTAGCAACGGACGTCATCGGCCGTGGTCTAGGTGAGACATCTAACCAAGTTGATAACGCTAAGCTAATTGAAGTAAACGAAGCTATCCGTAACCACCCTGTAGAATACATTGGTGAAGAGCTACGTAGCTACATGAGCGACATGAAGCGTATCGCTGTTGGCGGTTAATCTTCCAGTTCATCACTGAATAAAAATAGCCCTGAACATTTGTTCGGGGCTTTTTTATGCTTGCAACTATTTTACCGGTGAAGGCTTGATAGATTGAGGAAAAAATAAAGGCTTACCCGAAGGTAAGCCTTTATTCGAACTTGAACTGATTGAAAAAAATGACTATTTGTCTGAAAGCTTTGCTTCTAGTTCAGCCAGTTTTTGTTCCATTTCAGTGAGCTTCTGGCGAGTGCGAAGCAGTACTTGTGTTTGAACATCAAACTCTTCACGGCTCACAACGTCTAGCTTGTTGAGTTGGCCTTGGATAACTTGGCGAACTTTTTGGTCTACGTCTGAACCAAGCTCTTTTACTGGTTGAGGCATAGAATCGTGGATCTGCTTAGCAATTTGCTCTAGTTTTTTTGGATCAAACATATCGATTAAAACTCCTGACTATTTATCACTATTCTATTTAATCACACTTGAGATGTCGCCTATCGCGTATAAAAAAAGGCCACCGAAGTAGCCTTTTTGATTGTTTTACGACTTAGCGATTACTTGTTATCTGCTAATTCTCTGTGTGCTGCTTTTGCTTCATCGACGCGAGCTAGTTTTTCTAGATCTTTGTCTTCCACAAATACAGGAAGAGGTTTGTGTTTTTCAGCTAGGTAGCTGTAAATCACTGGCAGTACAAATAGCGTAAAGATAGTACCAATCGCTAGACCAGCAACGATTACGATACCGATACTAAAGCGCTGAGCTGCACCTGCACCACTTGCGTACATCAGTGGGATTAGACCCGCGATCATCGCAGCTGTTGTCATCAGAATTGGACGAAGACGAACTTTTGCTGCTTCCATCACCGCTTCAATACGAGTCTTGTGGTGATGCAGTTGTTCTTCTTTTGCAACCTCACAGATTAATATACCGTGCTTGGTAATCAGGCCGACCAGCGTGATTAAACCTACTTGTGAGTAGATGTTCATCGTTGCCGCACCCCAAGCCAGAGCGATTAGGGCACCACAGATCGCCAGTGGAACAGATACCATGATAACCAATGGATCTTTCAGAGATTCGAATTGAATCGCTAGTACCAAGAAGATGATAGCCAGTGCTAGACCAAAGGTCGCGTAAAGTGCGCTACCTTCAGTTACGTATTGACGTGCTTCACCCATGTAATCGTGGTTGTAGCCACTTGGAAGCTTATTCGCCGCCGTGTCTTCAAACCATGCAATTGCATCACCCATTGCAGCGCCTGGAGCAGGTACTGCACCAATCGTAGCTGAGTTCAATTGGTTGAAGTGAGGAAGAGAGCGAGGCTCTGCCACAACATCAATCGTAATCAAACTGCCTAGTGGTACAGCATTACCGTCCGCAGCACGTACGTAGTAGTTATTCATCGATTCTGGGTTCAAACGGAATTTACGTTCAACCTGAGGGATAACCTCGTAAGAACGACCATTCAAGTCGATACGGTTTACGTAGCCATCTGACATCATGGTACCTAGCGTGATACCGATATCTTGCATGGTTACGCCGTATGCGCCCGCTTTATCCTTGTCGATGTGTACTTTCATCGTTGCTGAGTCGTAGTTTAGATCGAGATCCGAGTATACGAATAGTGGATTTGTCGCTACATCAGTCAAGATGTCAGTGGTAATTTGGAACAAGCTCTCAAAACTGTTTGGCGTTGTAATAACAAACTGAATTGGAAGACCTGAACCCGCACCTGGAAGCTCTGGCATTTGGAAGGCTGTTACTGCCATTCCAGGTACATCTTTCACCAAACCACCAACCCGGTTTGCTACCTCAGATTGGCTTGCTTCACGCTCACTCCAAGGAACCATAGATGCAATACCAAACGCTTGGTTTGCATTAGGAACACCTGTGAACACCTGCGCGTAAGCTACTTCTGGCTGATCAGACAGAATCTTGTTTACGTCGTTCATGGTATTTTGCATGAAGTCTAAGTTCGCATTAGATGGTGCCGTACCCATCAGCATGATTACACCTTTATCTTCTGAAGGTGCTAATTCACTAGGGATGAACTTAAACAGCATCGGCAAGCTTGCAAATACGATGATCGCAAAACCAATGAATACTGGGCGGTGGTTCATAACCGCGCCAAGCATACGCTCGTAACGGTTAGTCATGCCATCCAAAACGCTATGAACTTTCTGCTCAAATTTGCTCGGCTCAGCGTGAGCTTTTAGCATTTTTGAACACATCATTGGCGACAGCGTAAGTGCCACGATACCCGATACAAATACAGAACCGGCTAGGGTTAATGCGAACTCTTTAAATAGCGAGCCCGTGATACCGCCCATCATCGCGATTGGAGCGTATACCGCACCTAGCGTGAGTGTCATTGCGATAACAGGGACCGCAATTTCACGAGTACCGATGATCGCAGCGCGGAAAGGGGACTCCCCGAGCTTGATATGCCTGTCGACGTTCTCAAGTACTACGATCGCATCATCAACCACCAGACCGATGGCGAGTACCATTGCCAGTAGCGTCATCAGGTTCCAAGAGAAGCCCATTGCCTGCATTACCATTGCTACACCAATCAACGACAGTGGGATAGTAACTATAGGGATCAGTACCGCTCGGAATGAACCTAAGAACAATGTGATTACGATTAATACGATTAATGCCGCTTCAAGAATTGTCTTGATAACTTCTTGAATTGACTCGTTAATCGCAATGGTTGAATCGTACATTACGTTCATTGAGATGTTGCTTGGAAGGTTCTTCTCTAGCTGAGGAAGAAGCTCAAGTACATCTGCAGCGATGTTGATTGGGTTCGCACTTGGTGCCGCATTAATTGCTGCAACAACCGCCTCCTGACCGTTCGCACTTGCACGATAAACGTCGTGGCTTTTCTCTAGAGAAACCTTAGCGATGTCAGACAGACGGATAATCTCACCTTCACCACTTCTAACGACTAAGTTCTCTAACTCTTCAGTGTTTGATACTTGTGTATCGGCACTGCCGTTATAAAGAACGAATTCGCCAGTAGCTTGACCTGTCGCTGACTGGTAGTTGTTGGCATTCAATACCGACATAACATCAGTAGCAGTTAGGTTAACAGCTGCCATTTTTGATGGATCTAGCCATACGCGCAGTGCGTATTTCATACCACCATAAAGGTCGACTTTAGATACACCATTTACCGTGAATAGTTGCGGGTTGATTACACGCTCTAGGTAGTCGGTAATTTGGCTCGACACCAACTCATCACTGGTAAAACCAATGTAGAGTACAGCTGTCGTTGAACCGGTAGACATGGTTACGGTTGGATCTTCGGCTTCTTTAGGAAGCTGAGAACGCACCGAGTTAGTCTTGGCCAGTATGTCAGACAGCGCCGCATTCGGGTCGGTGTTCAACTTCATGTTCACGGTAATAGTAGAACTACCGAGCACAGAAGAAGAAGTCATATAGTCGATGTTATCCGCTTGAGCCACAGCCTGTTCGAGGGGCTGGGTGATAAAGCCTTGGATAAGATCGGCACTTGCACCGTAGTAACTCGTGGTTACGGTTACGACGGTATTCGTCATTTCAGGGTATTCACGCACCTGCATTTTGAAGATTGCTTGTAAGCCAAGCAGCGCAATCAAAAAGCTGATGGATACCGCTAGAACTGGACGTTTAATAAAAACATCAGTAAAGCGCATTGTGCCTCCAGTTACAGCTTAGGTGTTTCAGATGGTGGAGTGATTGCATCACTTTCAACAACCTTAACTTTGGCACCGTTACTTAGACGTACTTGGCCAGAAGTTACAACCGTATCGCCGGCTTTAACGCCTTCAAGGATGTGTGCAATATCAGCTGTACGTTCACCTACTTTTACAACATGTTGAGCAACACGTTGAACGCCGTCTTCTTCAGTCAGGATGTAAACATTGTCACCGTATAGAGTGAAAGTAATCGCTGTTTGAGGCAGAGTTACTTGGTTCTCTAATTTAGGCAGAATGATGTTAGCGCGAGCGAACATACCGCTACGAAGCTTGCCATCATTGTTTGGAATGTCTGCTTGAACTTGGATAAGACCACTTTGGATGCTTACAGCTGGTTCAATTGCACTGATAGATCCTTCAAACGGTGTCTCTGGGTAAGCATCAACAAAGATGTCGATAGCCTGACCAACATTGATACGAGAGATATCAGTTTGAGAAACTGTGAAGCGCAGGCGCATCACACTGGTATCTTCTAAACGAACGATATCTGTACCCGATTGTAGGTATTGGCCTAGGTATACGTTACGAATACCAACAGTACCGTCGAATGGCGCGCGAATTTCACGACGCTCGATCGATGCTTTTAGGCTTTCAATGTCAGCAGATAGAGAGAAGTAGTTCGCTTCTGCTTCATCGTACGCTTCTTTAGAGATAGAACCTTTCTTGAATAGACCTTGGTAACGCTTGTATTTTGCTTTCGCAGCAGGCAAACGAGCTTCAGAACTCTTTAGGTTTGCTTTCTCTACGTCAGAATCAAGACGCACCAGTTGCTGACCACTCTTAACATCAGTACCTGACTCGAAAGAGATTTGGTCAATAACACCGCTGGTCTCGTTCGCTAGTGTCACACCTTGGTTAGGTTCGATGAAGCCGATAGCTTCAATCACTGGAACCCAGTCGATCGGCTGAACTTCAGTTACCGTTACTGGAAACTCTGGTTCAGGGCGGTTGGCCATATACTCAGCAATTTTTTGTTGTTTGAACATGTTAAACCCAATAACGCTGCCGAAAAGTAGTACAGCGATGAGTAACATGAAGAAAGTCCACTTTTTCATTATGGTCAAAACTCCGATCTAGTGTTTAATTATTGCGTCCCAACTGGCTTCGATTGCAGATTCTAGTTCTGCCTCATCAAGTTGGTAAAATCCTAAAGAATGCTTGCGTGCTAGAGAAACACTAGCCGCCAAGCTCAATCCACCTAATACTTCATTGTTAAGTGGTTTAAACAATCCTTGTTCTTTGCCCTCATTAAATAGCAGCTCAACTTGGGCAAACATTTTACGTTCTAGTTCCCTGAAGTTTAGGCTATTTGTGATGGGTAGAGAGTCATACTGAACTCGATTTTTTATTGCGGCTAAATTCGTTCCTGCTAAGTTCCATATGTTCAACCACATAGTACGGTAGCGTTGTTTAATTGGATCCGAATCATTAACCCCTTCTTGAACAGCATCAGCTACTCTTTGAGTCACGAGCATTCGAACATCTTCTATCAAGTGCTCTTTATCATCGAAGTAGCGATAGATAGTGCCTGCAGCCACTCCCGCTTCTTTGGCTAATTTTTGCATTGAAAGGCCTTGGAAACCGACCTCTGCAATTAGCTTTTCAGCTGCAGAAAGTATTTGCTGGCGTTTATCCCGAGGTGCATGAGTTGTCATATTTCAACCACCAATGAATGAACGTTCATTCATTATAGCCTAATAACCACACACATGTGCAACAAAGTTTTACATACTCAGCGTAAAAATCTTGTATAAGAGAACGTAGCATTCGTGCTGTTGCAGCATTATTATAGGCGAGCAATTGAATTCGCCCCTCTAGACCAAACTGAGAATCAAATGAAACTGAACCCAAGACAAGATGAAGCCGTGAAATATGTTTCGGGCCCCTGCTTAGTATTAGCGGGCGCTGGATCCGGTAAAACACGTGTTATCACGAATAAGATCGCTTACTTGGTTCAAGAGTGTGGCTATAAGGCGCGTAATATTGCAGCGGTAACCTTTACCAATAAAGCGGCACGTGAGATGAAAGAGCGTGTTGGACAAACTCTGGGTAAAGGGGAAGCGAAAGGACTGATTGTTTCGACGTTTCACACCATGGGCCTAACTATTATTCGTCGCGAGTACAAAGCACTGGGCTTAAAAGCTGGCTTCTCTCTGTTTGATGACCAAGACCAGTTAGCTCTGTTAAAAGAGCTAACAGAGAGACAGATCGATGGCGATAAAGATTTATTGCGTGCATTGATGAGTGCGATTTCGAATTGGAAGAATGACATGCTGACGCCAGATCAGGCGAAGGCTCGAGCTCAAGGCGAACAAGAACAGCTTTTTGCATTCTGTTTTGAGATGTACCAGAAACAGATGAAGGCATACAACGCGCTCGATTTTGATGATTTGATTGCGATGCCGGTATTACTACTGAAAACTAATCAAGAGGTGCGTGAGCGCTGGCAGTCGCGTATCCGCTATTTACTGGTCGATGAATACCAAGATACCAATACCAGCCAATATGAGTTGGTTCGTTTACTGGTGGGAGAGCGTGGTCGTTTGACGGTCGTAGGTGACGATGACCAATCTATCTATTCATGGCGTGGTGCAAAACCGCAAAACTTGGTGCTGCTTGGTGAGGACTACCCGAACCTACGCTTGATCAAACTCGAGCAAAACTATCGCTCAACCAGTCGAATCTTACGTGCGGCGAACATCTTGATCGCCAACAACCCACACGTTTATGAAAAGTCACTGTTCTCAGAGATCCCAGACGGTGAAAAGCTCAAGGTACTGAATGCTAAGAATGAAGAGCATGAGGCCGAGCGTATTACCGGCGAGATCATCGCCCACAAGTTTTTGAACCGTACTGAATACAAAGATTACGCAGTGCTTTACCGTGGTAACCACCAATCACGCTTGATTGAAAAAGCGCTGATGCAGAACCGTGTGCCTTACAAGATCTCAGGCGGTACATCCTTTTTCGCCAGAGCAGAAATTAAAGACATCATGGCTTACCTACGTGTGTTGGTGAACCCTGATGATGACAACGCCTTCCTGCGTATTGTAAACACACCACGTCGTGAGATTGGCCCAGTTACGCTTGAAAAATTAGGCAGCTACGCCAACATGCGCGGTAAAAGCCTGTTTGAAGCCAGCTTCGAAATGGGCTTAGAGCAAACGCTGACGGGCCGTGGTTTGGAAAACCTGCGTCGTTTCAGCGATTGGATTGTTCGTATCTCGGATAATGCAGAGCGTGGTAATACAGTTGAGGCGGTTCGCTCTTTGGTTCGTGACATTAATTACGAAGATTGGCTCTACGAAACCTCTCCAAGCCCGAAAGCCGCTGAAATGCGAATGAAAAACGTGTCTGATCTCTATAGCTGGATTGTGGCCGATCTTGAGGGTGACAACTACGATAAAGAAGAGAAAACCCTGCGCGAGGTGGTTCAACGTTTAACGCTGCGCGATATGATGGAGCGTGGTGAGGATGATGACGATGCAGATCAAGTCCAATTAATGACATTGCATGCATCGAAAGGTCTAGAGTTTCCGTATGTATTCTTGATGGGGGCTGAAGAGGGCATCTTGCCACACCAAACCAGTGTTGATGAAGGTAATGTAGAAGAAGAGCGTCGTCTTATGTATGTAGGGATTACGCGAGCGCAGAAAGAGCTGACTTTTACTAAGTGTCGAGAACGTCGTCAGTATGGTGAATTGATTAAGCCAACACAAAGCCGCTTCCTTGACGAGTTGCCGCATGAGGATGTGGAGTGGGAAAGCGTTAAGAAACCACAATCCGCTGAAGAAAGAATGGAAAAAGGACAGGCACACATTGCTAATATTCGTGCGATGTTCAACAAAAAGTAGCGTCTGGTTCTGAAAGCATTAAATAGAGATAAATAAAAAGGTGACCATAGGGTCACCTTTTTTGAATCTGGCATTTTTAATTACAGATCGGTAAATTACAGACCAGCAATCATGTGCTCGATAGCATCTTTGATTTCGTCGTCTGAACAGTCCATACATGAACCTTTCGCTGGCATTGCATTAAAGCCGTTGATTGCGTGGTTAGCTAGGATATCGCGACCTTGAGCAATACGAGGCCCCCAATCACCAGCATCACCTGTTTTAGGTGCGCCACTTACGCCAGATGCGTGACAAGCGATACAAAAGGTACCGTAAACTGTTGCGCCATCACGAGGGCCTGTTGGTTCTGCGACTACTGGTTCGCTGCCGACTAGGTAAACTTGACCAACTGGTTTGATGCGTTCAGCAATTGCATCTTGCTCTGCTTCGCTAAGGCCTGAAGCCATTGCGCCAGTTGAAAAGGTTAAAACTGCGATGACAACGCTTAAAATTCGACGAGACATATCCATTAAACTCACTTTACATTCCCAAGGTAAGTACGTGCTTACCAATTTATAGTGTTGGAGGGGTGTTTTGGCTTTAACCAGCAAAGAGCAACTGTTAAACCAATGTAAATAATGGGTGATTATATCCCGATAAGTTGTTGCAATAAACAACAACTTATAAGCTGTGGCGGGTTGTAGTACTCAAATAAGGGGTTTATCACATATTAACTGTCGAAAAAGAGACCAAACAGAAAAAAAAGTTAAAAAAGTACTAGACGGCATTGGGTGATATACGTATTATTCCACTCCGCCGACAGGGCATGCGCCTGTAGCTCAGCTGGATAGAGCGTTGGCCTCCGGAGCCAAAGGCCGAAGGTTCGAATCCTTTCAGGCGCGCCATCCGGTCTCTTACTTCGGTAAGTGAGAAATTGGCAAAAAGAAATAATGGTGGCTATAGCTCAGTTGGTAGAGCCCTGGATTGTGATTCCGGTGGTCGCGAGTTCGAATCTCGTTAGCCACCCCATTCTTTCTTTACAAAATATCGGTAGCTTCGGCTTCCAGTGTTGATTCATTATTCCCAAGAGTCGATACAAAACTAGTCGGTGAATAGCGCAGCTTGGTAGCGCATCTGGTTTGGGACCAGAGGGTCGGGGGTTCGAATCCCTCTTCACCGACCACTATTTCAATAATCGCTTTTAAGCGGTTATATAAAAGATTAGTGGTGGCTATAGCTCAGTTGGTAGAGCCCTGGATTGTGATTCCGGTGGTCGCGAGTTCGAATCTCGTTAGCCACCCCATTAATTTTGGTAGCTTCTTTGAAGTTCCCAGTTTGAGAAATCAAACGAAACGTCTCGGTGAATAGCGCAGCTTGGTAGCGCATCTGGTTTGGGACCAGAGGGTCGGGGGTTCGAATCCCTCTTCACCGACCACCTTAAGAAGCCCTAGTCGAAAGACTAGGGCTTTTTTACATCTGAAATTTAGATAACTTGAACAGAGTGGGGGTTCACCTGATGTTCAAAGAATGTCTCTTCACTGATCACTTAAGAAGCCTCAACTAGCCGTCCGCGTCAGAAATGACGGGGCTTCTTACATCTATCTCCCCTTCTTATATAAGACAGATTCCTAACGATCTGCTTGATAATGGTGCTGCTACAGAGTTGCTTTCTTTATCAAATGTACAGTTCTATATCTAATTTTATATAAATGGAGTGCTCAATAATTCGACATATTAATGGGTTTGGTCTAAAGACTTTTATGAAAAGTGAAACCTGACCCTAAATTTGCTCACTAAGGCCTGAATTTGACAGCTTTGTACGCATTTGGTCGTTCAAAAACTCCTCTGATTTATTAGGCCTTTCGTTTGTCTGTTTTGTATTTACCAAAATAATACAGATGGTTAAATGTATGGCTAATTAACGTTTATCTGGTTGTTTTATTTGTTCAAATTAACAAAATTAGCGTTTGTTTCTATAGTGTTAATTGTTTTTTGGAATAATTATTTGTTTTTAGTGACTGGTAGTGAGATCTGCTTTGAAGCACGGCTTTAACTCTACAAGTAAGTAGTGGTAAGGAGTTTGTGAGTATTTCTTGCCGATAATATAATGTTGATTTTTCTTACTATATGCTCTTTTGGTGAATAGTTATGTGGCGCTTTTGCTTGCTAAGCGTTTAATGTCGACTTTTTATCCTATTTTTGTTGCTTTTCTGTGAATTATTTGCCAAATTGTCAACCGTATAAAATATCAGAACAATATTCTGGTAAGAATGGATTCAATTTTGCAGACAGGGCAGAAAGCTGCCAAAGCAGTAGAGGTCTGGTAATGTCACTTTTAGAAGTAAAAAATCTTCGTATCGAATACCCATCTCGTCATGGAGTTCACGCCGCAGTTAAATCACTTTCGTTCAACATTGAACGTGGTGAGATTGTTGGTGTTGTAGGCGAGTCTGGTGCAGGTAAATCAACAGTAGGTAATGCTGTGATCGATTTGCTGAGCCCTCCTGGCCGCATTGCTAGCGGCGAGGTATTTCTGGATGGCGAAAAAGTCTCTGGTTTATCTCCTGAACAGATGCGTTCTGTTCGCGGCTCAAAGATTGGTTTTATCTTCCAAGACCCAATGACTTCTCTTAACCCTCTATTCACAGTAGAACAGCAGTTAAAAGAGACGATTCATGCCAACATGAAGGTTTCGGATCAAGAAGCCTACCAGCGCTCATTAGACTTGATGAACCAAGTGGGTATCCCACAACCAGAAAACCGTTTAAAGCAGTACCCTCACCAATTCTCTGGCGGTATGCGTCAGCGTGTGGTTATCGCGATCGCATTGGCAGGTGAACCTGACCTAATCATCGCAGATGAACCAACAACAGCACTGGATGTTTCTATCCAAGACCAGATCTTGGGTTTGATTCGCGACCTATGTATTAAGAAGAACGTAGGTTGCATGTTGGTCACGCACGACATGGGCGTGGTATCTAACGTTACCGACCGCGTAGCCGTTATGTATCGTGGTGACTTAGTTGAGTTTGGCCCAACAGCGAAAGTTCTGGGTACTCCTGAGCACCCATATACACACAGTCTTATCTCTGCGGTTCCTCGTTCGGATCGCAAACTCGATCGTTTCCCTCTTGTTAGCTACATCGAAGAAGCACAAGAGATGGAACCATTGGATGTGAAGAACCACTGGTTAGGTCAAAGCCAAGATCACCGTGATTACACTGGCCCTCTGTTGAACGTTGAGAACGTAAACTTACGCTTTACTACCAAAGATTCTTTCTTTGAGAGCCGTCGTGAGTACGTTCAAGCATCAAACAACGTGAGCTTTGAAGTGCATGAAGGTGAGACGTTTGGTTTAGTAGGTGAATCAGGTTCAGGTAAATCAACGATTGCTCGTGTGATTGCTGGCTTGTACGCACCAAACTCAGGCAAGGTAACGTTTGAAGGCGTTGATCTTACTGGTCTGAAATCTGAAAAAGAACGTCGCCCTATGCGTCGTCAAATGCAGATGGTTTTCCAAAACCCTTACACATCAATGAACCCTCGAATGAAGATATTCGACATCATTGCTGAACCTATCCGATTCCATAAGCTTACTCGCAACGAAAATGAAACTCGTCAGATCGTGAACGACCTGCTAGAGCACGTGGGTTTAGGCAAAATGGCTGGGGTGAAGTACCCACACGAATTCTCAGGTGGTCAACGTCAGCGTATTTCTATCGCTCGCGCTTTGGCGACTCGCCCACGTCTTTTGATTTGTGATGAACCAACATCGGCACTGGACGTGTCGGTACAGGCTCAGATTCTTAACCTACTAAAAGACTTACAAGACGAGCTAAACCTAACCATGCTGTTCATCAGTCACGATCTACCGGTTATTCGCCAAATGTGTGACCGTGTTGGTGTGATGCAGATGGGGACATTATTGGAGGTTGCGCCAACGGAGCAGCTGTTCCAATCACCTCAGCATGAATACAGCAAACAACTGATTTCTTTAATGCCTGAATTTACAGGCTTAAGAGAAGAAAAAGCAGTGGCACAAGCCGCGGTATAAAAATCAGCAGGCTGGAGTTTAGCTTGCTAACAACAATAAACAGACGCAAATACAACAACTAGGGATCTGGATTCCCGCATGAAGGAGTTATGCAATGAAAACCATGAAAAGCAAATTAGCAGTAGCTTTAATGGCAGCTGGCCTAAGCTTTAGTGCAGCAGCAGCAGATATTACCGTTGGCTACGCAGCTGACCCAGTATCACTTGACCCGCACGAGCAGCTGTCTGGTGGCACACTGCAAATGTCTCACATGGTGTTTGACCCTCTAGTACGTTTCACTCAAGAGATGGATTTTGAAGGCCGCCTAGCATCTAGCTGGGAGCGTGTTGATGAAACGACTTTCCGCTTCAACCTACGTAAAGGTGTGAAATTCCATTCTGGTAACGAACTGACTGCTGATGATGTTGTGTGGACTTTTGAACGTCTACAAGCTTCTCCAGACTTTAAGTCTATCTTCACGCCATACGAAAAAATGGTAAAAGTGGATGACTACACAGTTGAGCTAGTATCAAAAGCGGCTTACCCACTAGTACTACAAACAGCAACTTACATCTTCCCAATGGACAGCAAGTTCTACTCTGGCCAAACAGCGGAAGGTAAAGACAAGTCTGAGCTAGTTAAGCACGGTAACTCGTTTGCTTCGACTAACGTTTCAGGTACTGGTCCATTTATCGTAACGCAGCGTGAGCAAGGCGTTAAAGTAACGTTCGAGCGTTTCAACGATTACTGGGACACAGAAACTGAAGGCAACGTAGACAAGCTAACACTTGTGCCAATCAAAGAAGACGCGACACGTGTTGCAGCACTTCTTTCTGGCGACGTTGATATGATTCACCCAGTAGCACCAAACGATCACAAGCGTGTTAAAAACGCTAAGAACATCGATCTAGTGACGCTACCTGGTACTCGTATCATCACGTTCCAAATGAACCAAAACAGCAACGAAGCACTTAAAGATGTTCGCGTTCGTCAGGCGATTGTTCACGCAATCAACAACGAAGGTATCGTTAAGAAGATCATGAAAGGCTTCGCAACAGCAGCTGGTCAGCAAAGCCCAACAGGCTACGCGGGTCACAACGAAGACCTAGTTCCTCGTTACGATCTGAAAAAAGCGAAAGAGCTGATGAAAGAAGCGGGCTACGAAGATGGCTTTACGCTAACTATGATGGCTCCAAACAACCGTTACGTGAACGATGCGAAAGTAGCGCAAGCGTCTGCGGCAATGCTGTCTAAGATTGGTATCAAAGTTGATCTTAAAACTATGCCTAAAGCACAGTACTGGCCTGAGTTTGACCTATGTTCAGCAGACATGATGATGATCGGCTGGCACTCAGATACAGAAGATTCAGCTAACTTCAACGAGTTCCTAACTATGACTCGTAACGAAGAGACTGGCCGTGGTCAATACAACTGTTCTGGCTACTCAAACCCAGAAATGGATGCGATCGTAGAAGCTTCTAACACTGAAACTGACCCAGTTAAGCGTGCTGAAATGCTGAAAGGCGTTGAAGCAACACTTTACAACGACGCAGCATTCGTACCGCTACACTGGCAAAGTGAAGCGTGGGGCGCGAAGTCTAACGTAGGTGCAGCAGACGTAGTAAACCCAATGGTTATGCCTTACTTCGGCGACCTAGTTGTAAAATAATCTAGCTTGCTAGAATCGAGAGCCTGAAGCTTTTCAGGCTCTCAAATTATTAAGATATAGATTTAAGTTTCGGTATTTGGTCTTCCTTCAGTCTGGCTAAATACCTTTTTTAAGACTGAATTTTGTTATCTAGTCGCGGATTTCGACTAGATAGTCATGGATAGATAAGGGGCAAGGAATGGTTACGTTTCTGGTCAAGCGCCTGTTTCAGGCACTGATAGTGATGTTTGTGATCAGTTTGGTGGCGTTTGCCATTCAGGATAACCTGGGCGACCCGTTGCGTGAGTTAGTCGGTCAATCTGTTTCAGAATCGGAGCGTCAAGCGCTGCGTGATGAACTCGGCTTAAATGATCCCTTCATTACAAAATACACTCGCTTTGTGGGCGCAGCTCTACAAGGTGATCTTGGTACTTCATATTTCTTTAAACGCCCTGCTGTGGACGTAATCTTAGACAAATTGGTCGCGACGCTTGAACTTGTGTTTGGCGCTTCTCTGATCATTGTTTGTCTGTCGATTCCACTTGGCGTTTATTCTGCAATACACCCAAAAAGCTTCTTCACTAAACTGGTGATGGCGGGCAGTAGTATCGGCATTTCTGTGCCTGTTTTCTTAACCGCAATCATGTTGATGTATGTATTCTCTATTGAGTTAGGTTGGCTGCCGTCGTTTGGACGTGGTGAGACCGCAAACTGGTTTGGCTGGGAGTCTGGTTTCTTAACGATAGATGGCCTTGCACACTTAGTGCTGCCGAGTATTGCTCTAGCATCTATCATGCTGCCTCTGTTCATTCGTCTAGTACGCTCTGAAATGCTAGAGGTTCTTAGCTCTGAATATATCAAGTTTGGTAAAGCAAAAGGCCTAGCGCTGAACAAGATTTACTACCAACACGCTTTGAAAAACACAATGCTGCCAGTACTAACGGTAGGCGGTGTTCAAATCGGTACTATGGTGGCTTACACCATTCTTACTGAAACTGTATTCCAGTGGCCGGGTACCGGCTTCCTATTCCTTGAAGCGATTAACCGAGTGGATACACCACTGATTACCGCATACGTTATCTTCGTTGGCCTGATCTTCGTAGTAACTAACACCATTGTTGACTTGCTATACGGCATCATTAACCCAACAGTGAACATCACAGGGAAAGGAGCATAATCATGGAACAAACAACAACAGCTCCATCTCGTTGGGAGCGATTCAAGCAGTCAGACATTGTGTACTACTTCTTACGTGACAAAGTGGCAATGGTGAGCTTCGCTATCTTTGCAGCTTTCCTTGTTATGGCATTAGCGGCACCTATTCTAGCGCCAACAGACCCGTATGACGTGACGTCTATCGACATCATGGATTCTGAGTTGCCACCATCTTGGATGGAAGACGGCGAAGAACGCTTCCTACTGGGTACTGATGAGCAGGGTCGTGACATCTTATCTACGATGCTTTACGGCTCGCGTCTGTCATTGACGATCGGTTTCCTAGCGGTAGGTCTTCAGCTGACTCTCGGTATCATCATTGGCTTGTCTGCAGGTTACTTCGGTGGTCGTATTGATAGCTTCCTGATGCGTTTTGCCGATGTTCAGCTTTCGTTCTCAACCATGATGGTTGCGATCATTGTCTCGGCCATCTTTAAGGCGAGTTTCGGTAGTGACTTCTACGCGCAATATGCGGTTGTTATGCTGGTGGTGATCATCGGTATTGCTGAATGGCCGCAGTATGCTCGTACGATTCGTGCATCGGTATTGGCAGAGAAGAAGAAAGAGTACGTAGAAGCGGCACGTGTGATGGGCTTTAGAGCGCCTCGCATCATGTTCCGCCATATTCTGCCTAACTGTTTATCACCGATTTTGGTTATCTCTACGGTACAGGTGGCAAATGCCATCATGTCAGAAGCGGCACTTTCTTTCCTAGGTTTAGGTCTTCCGGTAGACCAACCATCACTCGGTGCCCTGATCAGTACTGGTTTTAACTACATTTTCTCAGGAGCATGGTGGATCACAGCATTCCCAGGTGTGCTTTTGGTAACATTGGTTCTCGTTATTAACCTATTAGGCGACTGGTTACGTGACGTGTTTAACCCGAAAATTTATAAAGGGTGATAGCCCGGTTTGATTTTTAGTAAAAAAAGTCACTAAATTAAGAGCCGTAAGCAATTACGGTTCTTTTTTTGCTTAATGGATCTGGAACTTAGTATTATTGACAGTGTCAATAATAGTTAAAATGGAATTCATGTTTTATCGACATAGATTCGGTAATAATTAGCCCGTAAGGGTTTAAGTGGTGGTTATGAAATTGACAATGAATGCTGTATGTCGTGCTGTGATGAGAAATTATCGTATGGGGCTTATCGCTGCATCCCTTTTGGTCTCGAGCCAAGTGAGTGCAGAGTCGGTTCTATGTGATGCAACTCAGGCAAGCACTAACCAATTACCACAGCTAGAGCAATCATGTCCGATCGGCAAGGGTGTTTGGGGGAGTAAGGCGCCTAAACGTCATTCAGATAACGAGCTGTTTTGGGTTCAATGTGGTCTGCTGAATAAGCCTTTGTCACTGAACCGAGCAAAGCCTCTGTATGAGAAGATCTCGACCAACGTTTGGATGAAGCCGGAAGGCGGAGACTACCGTTGCTTAATCGGACCTTACTCTACCTTTTCTGATGCGAGAAAAGACCTAACTCAGGTACGTAAGGTTCCTGGTTACGGTGAAGCCTTTATTCGAATGGTTGATAAGTCGAAAACCTCATCACAGCCTATTGTGGCAAAATCAGCAGAGCCAAAAGCGGTTAAGCCCAAGGCTACTGCAAAAGTAGAAGCTAAGCCTGCCCCGAAACCTGTGGCTGCTAAGCAAGCGGCGGCGGTAACGAGTGCGGCAGCTATTCAGACGCTACCAAGCGGCAACGCGAGCTCAGACAATGATCTAGAGATCGAGATTCGCGTGAAAGCAGACGTTGCGGGTAGCCAGTATGCGATCCCTTACCTTCTAGACCATCAACAACAGTTCTACATGGAGCAAGGTAAGCCTTGGAGCCGCCTAGATTACGATAGCGCTGAATTGGTGTGTAATCAGGTCAACATGAAGCTGATGAGTGAAAAGCAATGGCAGAGCATCTTGAACTCAAAGGTTATGGAAAAACAGAACTGGCCAATGCATCTCCCTTATTGGGGCGCAGATAAGAAAGGTCTGTTTACCAACGGTAACGTCAACCAATTGAAAGGTTCTTCATTGCTTAATGTGATGTGCGTTAAGTAACGACGACCGTTACCAAACCAAATAAGCCTCAGCCATTGCTGGGGCTTTGTTGTTTATACACCCTTCTTTTTCAACATAGGTTTGACTTATAGACTCTCGTTCTTCAAGACGAATTTGATTAAAAATCGCTAAAAATTGTTCAAATAGCACGGTTGATGCGTAGAAAACCATAACTCAAGCAATAAGGTGATTGAGATTATGAGTTTAAAAAAACGATTAGAAGACGTGGCTCCACGCTTTGAAGCCGGAGGGAAGTACGAAAAGCTCTACCCAGTGTATGAGGCTTTCGCGACAATATTTTATACACCCGGCAACGTAAATCGCGGCATAACCCATGTTCGTGACAGCATTGACCTAAAGCGCATCATGATTCTGGTATGGCTGGCGACTTTCCCTGCAATGTTCTGGGGAATGTATAACGTCGGACACCAAAGCGTTCTCGCACTCACATCCAGTTATCAATTAAATGAACTTGCCTCGGTTATCGAGAGTAGCTGGCGTCTGTCGTGGGCATTTGGTGATGCGCAGTCATTGATGGCAAGTGGCTGGGCAAGTCAGATGTTGCTTGGTGCACTCTATTTCCTACCCGTTTATGCCACGGTGTTTGTGGTAGGTGGCTTCTGGGAGGTTTTATTTGCCGTTGTACGAAAACATGAGGTGAATGAAGGTTTCTTTGTTAGCTCGGTACTATTCGCACTCATTCTTCCGCCAACCATCCCGCTTTGGCAAGCCGCTTTAGGTATCACCTTTGGTATCGTTGTCGCCAAAGAGCTGTTCGGTGGTACAGGACGAAACTTCTTGAACCCAGCCCTTGCAGGCCGCGCGTTTCTCTATTTCGCCTATCCAGCCAACATGTCGGGTGGGCTTGTGTGGGTTGCCGCTGACGGCTATTCAGGCGCGACACCACTGAGTCAATGGTATGAAGGCGGCAGCACGTCACTGATCAATAACATGACTGGCGAGGCGATCACTTGGATGGATGCCTTTATCGGTAATATTCCAGGTTCGATGGGTGAGGTGTCGTCACTGCTTATCATGCTGACGGGGTTGATTCTGATAGCGATGAAGATAGCTTCTTGGCGCATTGTCGCCGGTGTGATTATTGGTCTCGTTGTGACATCTAGCTTGATGAATTGGATAGGGTCAGAAACCAACACGATGTTTTCGATGCCGTTCTACTGGCACTTTGTGTTGGGTGGTGTAGCGTTTGGTACCTTCTTCATGGCAACAGACCCTGTATCTGCCGCGTTTACCAATCAGAGTAAGTGGGCTTACGGGATCTTGATTGGTGTTATGACGGTCGGTATCCGAGTGCTCAATCCTGCTTATCCAGAGGGCATTATGCTGGCTATCTTGTTCGCCAACCTGTTCGCTCCGCTGTTCGACTTTGTAGTGAAAGAGCAGAACATTAAACGAAGACTTAAACGGACATCGCGCTAATCTAGGTGATTAAAAGTGAAAGTGACTCCCATAAGAAAGGCTTGCATTGATGCAAGCCTTTCAATTTTTATCGCGATTGATTTGAGGTTGATTTAACTCCACTTCAAATCAATCTCGAAAGGCTGTGTGCTACCACAATGCTCACCGCACATCTCGTCGTAGGCGCTGTTATGAACCAACATTGCTGATGCTACGCCTTGGTCGCTAAAGTGATCGCGTGCTTGGTTAATACTCAAAAACTTCATAGGGTGCTGGTGGTCATCTTTGATTAATTGTTTTTGCTCGCCAATAACTTGGTAAGCCAAGTAAATCCCGCCTTCAAATGATTCGATCAGTAGATTCATTACAAACTCCGTTGCTGATCTAGATAGGTGGATATTTGTGTTACGTCGAATCGAGAACCAAGGTTCAAAGCGGGCATAAAAAAAGCAGGCACAAGGCCTGCTTCTAAAGAGAGCTCAACTAAGACGTTGATTATCTCATCGTAACAAACTCTTCGCTGCCCGTTGGGTGAATCGCCACAACAGAGTCGAAGTCTGCTTTGGTTGCGCCCATCTTCATTGCAACGCCGAAGCCTTGAATCATCTCATCAACCGTGAAACCGATGCCGTGTAGGCCAACGACAGTCTCTTCTTCGCCAGCACATACTAGCTTCATCTTACAAGGTTGACGGTGCTTGGTTACTGCTGTGTACATCGCAGTGAAGCCAGATGTGTAAACCTTGATGTTGTCTTTGCCGTACTTCTCTTCAGCTTCTTGAGTCGTTAGACCAATCGTGCCGATAGGTGGGTGGCTGAATACAACAGTAGGAACTAGGTTGTAGTCCATTTTCGCGTTAGTTTGACCGTTGAATAGACGCTCAGAAAGCTGACGACCTGCTTTAACCGCTACAGGAGTTAGCTCGATACCGCCTTCCATGATGTCGCCAACACAGTAGATGCCAGGAACGTTAGTCGCTTGGAACTCGTCTACCTTGATGTAGCCACGATCGTTCGTCTCAACGCCAGTTGATGCTAGGTTGATAGCGTCAGTTGCTGGATGGCGACCGATAGCCCAGATTAGGTGGTCAACGTTTTGAGTGTTGCCGTTCTCTAGGTGTAGAGTCAGTGTGCCGTCTGCTTCTTTCACTACTTCTTTTGGAACAGAGTGTGTATGAAGTGTTGGGCCTTCCGCTTCCATTACTTCAACCAATGTCTCGATGATCATTGGGTCGAAGCTACGTAGTGGAGATTCTTTACGGCAGAACAGGTGTGTTTCTGTGCCAAGTGCGCTTAGTACGCCTGCGATCTCAACAGCAATGTAGCCCGCGCCGATAACAGCAACACGTTTAGGTTGCTCCATTAGGTCGAAGAAACCGTTTGAATCGATGCCGTATTCTGCACCTGGGATGTTTGGAATTGTTGGACGACCACCTACCGCGATCAGGATGTGATCTGCTGTGTAGTGTTCACCGTTCACTTCAACTGTCTTTTCATCAACGAACTTAGCAAAGCCTTTGATTACGTTTACTTTGTTGTTACCTAGTACGCGGTCGTAAGATTGGTGGATACGACCAATGTACGCTTGGCGGTTTTCAATCAGCTTGCTCCAGTTAAAGCTTTTTACTTCAACGTCGAAGCCGTAGTCCTCAGAGTATAGGTTGATTGCTTCAGCGACTTGAGCGCCGTGCCACATTACCTTTTTAGGAACACAACCAACGTTTACACAAGTACCACCAAGGTCTTGAGCTTCGATAAGTGCAACTTTTGCACCGTGCATAGCTGCGCGGTTAGCCGATGCGATGCCGCCTGAACCGCCACCGATACAGATGTAATCAAAATGAGTCGCCATTACTTTCTCCATTTATTGAAGGCTGTGGGTACAGTGAGCGCACTGAACACCTACGTCCTATAGATTCTTAAATTGTCTAATTATTATATTGAGGGCAGATTGGTTGAACTCAATCTCCCTGTTTAAAATTTATTCGTGTACGTCACAGTCTGCTGAGTATTCGTCAGAGCATGACGTTAAGTTCGAGATTACTCGGGTACGATCCACTCTACTTTGAAGTGACCGGTTGCCGGCGCAATTGCTTCCTTCAAGAATGGAAGAATTTCGTTCATTTGGCTTTCTAGCTTCCAAGGTGGGTTGATAACAATCATGCCTGATGCCGTCATACCACGCTCGTTGGTGTCTGGTGATACGCCAAGTTCGATTTGTAGAATTTTGTTGATGCCTAAGCCTTCAAGTCCTTCGATCATATCTTCGATATCACAGCGATTTACCACTGGGTACCAAATTGCGTAGATACCGGTTGCCCAGCGCTTATGGCTTTGAGCAATCGCAGTCACAACATCACGATACTCTTTTGCCAGCTCGTAAGGTGGGTCGATAAGAACCAAACCACGACGTTCTTTAGGTGGCAGGCTGCCTTTTAAGCGTTGGAAGCCATCTTCTTTGTAGATAGACACCTGACGATCGCGGTGGAACTCTTGCTCAAGCAGAGGGTGGTCTGCAGGGTGAAGTTCGGTTAATACCATGCGGTCTTGATCACGCAGGTGTGCACGCGCAACACGTGGTGAACCTGGATAGAAACGCAGTTTTTCGCCATTGTTGAGAATGGAAATAGACTCAAGGTAGCTTTGAATGTCTTCAGGAAGGTCTGTTTGCTCCCACACACGAGCAATACCTTGCTTGTATTCACCGGTTTTTTCAGACCATTCATGCGTTAAGTCGTAACGACCTACACCAGAGTGAGTGTCATGATAAACAAAAGGCTTATCCTTTTGTTTCAAAGAATTAAGAATAAGGCTCTGTACGATATGCTTTACTACGTCGGCATGGTTACCTGCGTGGAAGCTGTGGCGATAACTTAACAAATTAAACTCTCGTAACACTCTCGAATTAGAGTGTGGTTAGTGTAGGTGGGGTTAATCAGACTATTATAACCCTCAATGGACCATAAATTCTCGAACAATTCAGGGACAGTCGTTCGCAATATGTGGTTAGTTATTGGTTCTACTATTGAAATTTGCCTTTATGGGCACTATTTAATAACTATTCGCAGGTGATTTTTTAGGGCGAACTTTAGCCTGATGACTGTAAGACGACCTCATTACAAAAAAGACGAAAGTCTCTAAAGCCAAAGGAATGTTTATATGTCTAATCCGCTATTAACCTTCACGGACTTACCTCCGTTTTCACAGATCAAGCCAGAGCACGTAAAGCCTGCAGTTGAGCAAGTGATTGAAGCGTGTCGCAACAAGATAGAACAAGTACTTGAAGGTAATACTTCACCAAGCTGGGACAACCTAGTTGCTCCAATTGAAGAAGTGGATGATCGTTTAGGTCGCATTTGGTCACCTGTAAGCCATATGAACTCTGTCGTGAACAGTGACGAACTGCGTGAAGCGTATGAGAGCTGCTTACCTGTGCTATCTGAATACGGCACTTGGGTTGGCCAACACAAAGGCTTGTTCGAAGCGTATAAAGCGATCAAGGCGAGTGAAGCATTCTCTGCACTGAACCGAGCTCAACAAAAAACTATTACCGACGCACTGCGCGACTTTGAATTGTCGGGCATTGGCTTACCTGCAGATGAACAGCATCGTTACGGCGAGATCAGCAAGCGCCAGTCTGAGTTAGGCTCTCAATTCTCAAATAACGTGCTTGATGCAACCATGGGTTGGAGCAAGCAGATCACAGACGTAGCTGAGCTGGCAGGTATGCCTGAATCAGCACTGGCGGCAGCTCAAGCGGCGGCTGAGTCTAAAGAGCAAGAAGGCTACCTACTGACTTTAGATATCCCATCATACCTACCTGTGATGACCTACTGTGATAACCAAGAACTGCGTAAAGAGCTTTATGAAGCGTACGTAACGCGCGCTTCAGATCGCGGTCCAAACGCAGGTAAGTGGGACAACACTGAGATCATCACCGAGCAACTTAAGCTGCGCCACGAGATCGCGCGCATGCTTGGTTTCAGTACTTACAGCGAAAAATCACTGTCGACTAAGATGGCAGAAACGCCAGACCAAGTGCTTGGCTTCCTAAACGACCTAGCAGTAAAAGCCAAACCGCAAGGTGAGCGAGAAGTTGAAGAGCTACGCCAGTTTGCTGAGAAAGAATTTGGTGTCTCTGAGCTAAACCTGTGGGACATCGCTTACTACAGCGAAAAGCAGAAGCAGAAACTGTTCGAGATCTCTGATGAAGAGCTTCGTCCTTACTTCCCAGAATCTAATGTGGTTTCAGGTCTGTTTGAGGTACTGAACCGCGTGTTTGGTATGTCGGTAACAGAGCGTCAAGGCGTAGACACTTGGCATGAGTCAGTGCGTTTCTTTGATATCTTTGATGCGACTGGAACACTGCGTGGTAGCTTCTACCTAGATCTATACGCACGTGAACACAAACGTGGTGGCGCTTGGATGGATGACTGTCGTGGTCGTCGCATTACCGAATCTGGCGAGCTACAGACCCCGGTTGCTTACCTAACGTGTAACTTCAATAAGCCAGTTGGTGATAAGCCAGCACTGTTTACTCACGATGAAGTGGTGACCTTGTTCCACGAATTCGGTCACGGTATCCACCACATGCTGACGCAAGTAGAAGCGGGCGCAGTTGCGGGTATCAATGGCGTGCCTTGGGATGCGGTTGAATTACCAAGTCAGTTCCTAGAAAACTGGTGTTGGGAAGAAGAAGCGCTGTCGTTCATCTCTGGTCACTTCGAAACGGGTGAAGCGCTACCAAAAGAGATGCTAGAGAAGATGCTAGCGGCGAAGAACTTCCAATCTGCGATGTTTATCCTGCGTCAGCTAGAGCTTGGTTTGTTCGATTTCACGCTACACACAGAATACGACCCTGAAGTGGGTGCTCGCGTACTAGAAACGCTAGCGGATGTTAAGTCTAAGGTGTCGGTACTGCCAAGCCTAGATTGGAACCGTTTCTCACACAGCTTTGGTCATATCTTTGCTGGTGGTTACAGCGCGGGCTACTACAGCTACCTGTGGGCAGAAGTGCTATCGGCAGATGCGTTCTCAGCATTTGAAGAAGAGGGTATCTTCAACACTGAAACGGGTAATCGCTTCCTGAACAACATCCTTGAAATGGGTGGCAGTGAAGAGCCAATGGAGCTGTTCAAACGCTTCCGTGGTCGTGAGCCACAAATCGACGCAATGCTGCGCCACGCGGGAATCAACGCATAATCACGGTAACTATCTAGTTTATTGCGAAAAGAGCCTCTAGTTAGAGGCTCTTTTTTTTGTCTGTGCGTTATGCCAAGCAAGGCGAATCAATGTTATGGATTCACATTGCGGTTGATAGGGTTCTGCAATGAAATCAGTGTCTCTGTCGACTGAACTTCATCGATCGCTTGCAGCTTATCGATCAATACAAACTGCAGCTCTTCTATCGACTTACACATCAGCTTTACAAAGATATTGTAAGCACCAGTGGTGTAGTACGCCTCAACCACTTCGTCTAAGGCATTCAGCTTAGCGATCGCCGAGTGGTAATCTTTGGCAGCATTAAGGTTGATGCCAATAAAGCAACACACGTCGTAACCCAGTTTTTTGGTGTTTACCACAACTTCCGTTCGCTCGATAATGTCTGCCGATCTCATCTTTTCGATGCGAACGTGAATCGTCGCAGGGCTGACATCGAACTGCTTTGCCATTTCAGCGTAAGGAGTTCGTGCATCTTCCATCAAGGTTTTGAGAATGGCACGGTCTAGATCATCTAGACGAGCTGTGGTTGTGGACATGCATAATCCTTAGGTTGAATGAAAAACATACCGGCTTGAGTACACATCATAGCCAAGGGTGATAATATTAGCAGTAACTATAGGGTTAGGGTGAATTCAGTGCGATTTTCGTTATTTTTTATTGTGATGTGTTGGAGTGTTTTTGCTTCAGCTCAGGCAAAAGATGTGTTGGTTATTCACTCTTATCATCAAGGCTTTTTCTGGACAGATGATTTCCATAAAGGACTATCTGATGAGCTCGATCGCGATGGGTTATCTTACCGGGTTGTTTATCTCGATACCAAGCGAACTCAAAACGCTGAATACTTAGAGCGAATTTATCAGCTATACCGCACTAAGCTGTCGCATAAAGAGTTTGCCGCTGTAGTCGTCAGTGATAATAACGCCCTCAATCTGATGAAACGCTTAGCGCCCGAACTCAATGGCACGCCCGTTATTTTTGGTGGCATCAACAATTTTTCTCCGCAAATGATTGAAGGCTTGCACGCAACCGGTATCACTGAAGATATTGATATGGCGAGCAATATTGAGCTGATCAATCGACTTCAATCGACGGTTAAAAAAGTTTACGTGGTTACCGAACACTCGGTAACGGGTGAAGCTATTCGCGCTCAAGTGGATTTATTTCTACAAAAACGCCCTGAGTTTTCTGGGATGGTGGAGCAATATACGCCTGATTCTTATCAAGAACTGATGACGTTCGCGCAACGCGCTGATCTAACTAAAAGCTTGTTGTTCTGGGCCTACTACCGCGACATCAATGGTCGGGTCAGCAGCAAAGAAGACTGGCGTCAGCTCAACAAAAAAACTCAGATGCCATTGTATATTGTGCATGATTTAGGACTTGGGTTTGGTGCGATTGGTGGCGTGATCCACAGTGGAGAAACGCAAGGTCGAGACACGGGGCGCGTGCTGTTGAGCGTGCTGAACAATCCTAAGGCTCCATTGCCATTGGTGGTTGCTGGCGCGCCAGAAATCAAACTCGATTACCAACAGATCTCACGTTGGGATTTGGGTGCAGAGAATGAAGCCTCAGTAACCTTCCTCAATAAGCCGAAGTCATTCTTAATGCGCTATCGCGATGAAATTCGCACCATCGGTTTAATGTTCTTGAGCATGTCGTGTGTTATCGCGGTGTTGGTGTATTACCTTAACCGTCTGAAGAAGAGCGAACGTGCAAGTCGCCAAAGCCAACGACTGTTGGAGTCGATATTTGATCAGAGCCTGCAATTTATGGGCATCATTGATAAGGGTGGCGTGCTGCTGTCGAGTAACAGCAAGTTACATGAGCTGCTTTATAATCAAGGCTATAAACTGGGAACGCCGCTGCAACAACACCAACATTGGGAAAGTTCTGCGCGAGAAGTGCTAGCCGAATATTTCATCGCAAAAAGTGAGCACCCAGCCTTACGATTTGAAGCCGAGGTGTGGTGTCGAGATCGCGGTGCGATGGTGTTGGATATTTCATTGAAGCCGATGCCGGGCAGTGAAGACGAAGACATTCAGTTTCTCTTTGAGGCGCGCGACGTGACCTCACGTAAGCTTGCTGAGAATAAGCTGTTCCAACGTGAAGCAAACTTGAAGCTGTATTACGACAAACAGCCGGTGATGATGATTACGCTCGATGGCAATAATCGCATTCAACAAGTGAACCAGTTTGCCGAAGAGCTTTTGGGATACCCTCTCGATCAGTTGTTGGGCCATCGCCCTAGAGAATTCTATGTTGATGAGAACGCGATGATTCCTCGTCATATCTTGCTGCAACCTCAGCATAAGATTCGTGGTGTGTGGCGTCGTGATATCGAATATCGCCATGCCGACGGCAGCAAGAGCTGGATTCGTGAAAATATCCGCCCGTTGGTGGAGTCTGATCAGCTGTTGATTGTGGGTGAAGACATCACCGAAACGCACGAGCTTTCTGAAAAGCTAGAGTATCAGGCTCGCTATGACCTACTGACTGACACCTTTAACCGCAACCACTTTGAGCAAGAGCTGCAAAAGGCGCTGAAAGAGGTTGAGAGCCACATGCGAACTCACGCAATGTTGTTCCTAGATTTGGATCAGCTGAAAGTGCTGAACGATACCGCAGGACATGAAGCGGGTGATGCTGCGATCTTGTTTAGCGCCAAACTGCTAGAAGACGTACTGCCTTACAATGCGGTGTTAGCGCGAATGGGTGGTGATGAGTTTGCTGTGCTGATGAAAGACTGTACTGAACGAGATGCGGTGAATGTGTGTCGCAGTATTATCTCGATGATGAGTGAGAATCCATTCTTGTGGGATGATATTCGACTCAACCTGACGTGCTCTATCGGTATTCGATTGATCGACCATACAGCAGCTTCACCACAGATGGTGCACGCTCAGGCGGATGCAGCTTGTCATGCCGCTAAAGAAGAAGGTCGCAATCGCTATCATCTTTACCATCAAGATGATGAAGACCTGCGTCGTCGCCATCTTGAGATGGAGTGCGTTAACCTAGTGCATGAGGCCTTGGCTAACGATCGCTTAGAGTTGTTTGCGCAGCGAATTCTTGGCCTAGATGAAGACAGCGATAAAATGCACTTTGAAATCTTGGTCCGCATCAAGAACATCCAAGGGGAATACATCTCCCCGGGGATCTTCATGCCAGCCTCAGAGCGTTATAACATCGCGCATTTGATTGACCGCCAAGTCGTCAGTCAAACCTTGGGTTGGTTGGAGCAACGCCCTGAGGTTATTGAGGAACTGGGGATGTGTTCAATCAATCTTTCCGGTCACTCGATGGGTAACCGTGAGTTTGTCGAATTTTTGATAGATAGCCTGAGCGATTCATCGATACCGTGTCATAAGATTTGTTTAGAGATCACCGAAACAGCGGCCATGAGTAACATGAAGCAGGCGATCAAGTTCTTCACTCGAATCAAAGAGCTTGGCTGCATGATTGCATTGGATGATTTTGGCTCAGGGCTATCGTCATTTGGCTATCTGAAAAAGCTGCCTGTCGATATTGTGAAGATCGATGGCTTGTTTGTACGTGATATTGATGTGAATGAGATGGACCATGTGATGGTTCGCTCGATCAATGATCTTGCCAAGCAGATGGGCAAGCACACCGTGGCTGAGTTCGTTGAAAATACCCAGATTATCGACAAGCTTATCGAACTGGGTGTGAACTACGCGCAGGGCTACATCATAGGACGACCTAAGCCACTCGCAGAGCTTGTTGAAGAGTTAAGACAAGAGCGAGAGACAGAGCCATTGGTTTAGGTAAGCCGACTTTAGCTGGGAATACTTTTCACCGCTAATATGTATTGTTGAGGCAATCAGGTAAACTGGTTGCCTCTTTTGTTTTGAATACTACTGTCTGTTGGAGACGACCTTGCAACTACAACTGATTTGCGAAGATGCTACCCAAATCGATCATTTGAATGACTTAGCGACCCGCTGGAACTTATCTCATGATGAAAGCAGTGATTTTGCTTTGGTACTGACTAGTGAGCGACTTGAGCTACGTAAAGTCGATGAGCCTAAGCTTGGCGCTATCTTTGTTGATTTAGTGGGAGGCGCTGTTGGTCACCGACGTAAGTTTGGCGGTGGTAAAGGTCAGGCGATTGCCAAAGCAGCTGGTTTAAACAAAGGCGCAACGCCAACTATTCTTGATGGTACTGCAGGCTTAGGGCGCGATGCGTTTGTGTTGGCTTCCCTAGGTTGTAAGGTGCAAATGGTCGAGCGTCATCCAGTTGTGGCTGCACTGCTTGATGATGGCTTGCAGCGAGCGCAACAAGACCCAGACATCGGTGGTTGGGTAAGTGAGCGTATGAAGCTGATTCACGCATCCAGTCACGATGCGTTGGATAAGCTCAGCAACGATCCTGACTTCGAACAGCCAGACGTGGTGTACCTCGACCCAATGTACCCACACCCAGAGAACAAAAAGAAATCGGCTTTGGTTAAAAAAGAGATGCGCGTATTCCAATCTTTGGTGGGTGCCGATCTGGATGCTGATGGTCTATTTGAGCCGGCGATGAAATTGGCATCGAAGCGAGTTGTGGTTAAAAGACCGGATTACGCTGCTTGGTTAGACGAACAAAAACCGAGCATGGCGATTGAAACCAAAAAGAACCGTTTTGACGTCTATGTGAAAGCATCAATGACTTAATTGAAGCATCAATAACTTAGATACACGCTAAGAAAATTTCCCGTCATAAATACGATAAATTGCCATTTAACACTTGCGATAGTCGCGTTACAGATGTATATCTAACTAAGAATCATTATTATTATTAGCTGGAGTTGAAGCATGGCTAAACGCTTTTGTAAGTTAAACCGTCGAGATATCACCGAACACTTGGGCGAGATCCACAGCTTGGTGACTGAACCTAAGTTCGTGTGTCGTTCTTGCGCGCGTTCTTCGGCGGATCAAGCGAATCTATGCAAACCCACCGCAATTCCACCTCTTGGTTGTCAAAACAAACCCGTTGAAGAGAAAGTCGCATGCGGCCTGCTAGCGGAAACATTACCTGCACCAGAACTGTCGCTTGCGGAAATCAACGAGGCAATTGAACCGAGCGTACAAATGTTCGATCCAGCCGCCGCTGATATGGCCCCTGAGCTTGCCAAAAAAGAAGCCGCACAGAAAAAAGCCAAGCTGAAAAAACTGATGGCGAAGGCGAGCGGTGATGAGAAAGCTGAACTCAAACAAGCGAAGAAAGCGGCTAAGAAACAAGAGAAGTACAATAAGAAACTGGCGAAGATGATTAAGAAGCAGCAAAAGCTGTTTAAGAAAAGTCAGAAGCTGGAAAGTGAATTGGAACGAATCAACCTACAACTTGATGATGTTGCCTTCACTGAAACCAAGACTCAGGTAGTGAGCCACAATCAAATCCACTGAAGTTGATTTGAATGGTTTATTGCTACAGCGATGATTTAAAAAGAGCGACCTTAGGTCGCTCTTTTGCTTTTTGGGGTTATCCGAGCTGACTCATGTAGCTCGTTCAAATCAGCTAAGCGTTGCTTGCGGATCTTGCTACGCGCTTCTTCACCCACGTCTCATTGACGAATAAAGAGAATAAGATAACGGCGCCACCAATAGACAAGCGAACCAAATCGACATCTCTGTTCCAAATCAGGATATTCACCACCAGACCAGCAGGAACCAAGGCATTGTTCATCACTGCCAGCGCGCCAGCATTCACCATGCACGCGCCTTTATTCCACATAAAGTAACCCAGCCCCGACGCAATCAAGCCAAGGTAGATCAGGATTCCCCATTGAAGTGTGGTGGTGGGCAGTTTCTCTGGGTTGCCTAGTAGCATGAAAGCCACTGACGCGACACATAGCGCCCCTAAGTAGAAGTAACCAAATACGGTTCGCTGAGGCAACTCGGTCGATTCCTTCTCCATCACCACCTTGTAGCCCACCTGACCAATAGCAAAGCACAGGTTCGCGCCTTGCACGACGAGGAAGCCGACTAAAAAGTTTTCGTTAATACCTGCGAACTTAATGAATACCGCGCCCAATACCGCAATTGCCGCTGTCACTAGGTACCACGGAGAGAATTGCCCTTTGAGAAAGTCATAAATAAGCGTGACGTAAATTGGGGTAAAGACAGTAAAAAAAAGGACTTCAGGAACGGATAGCAGTAAGAAAGACTGATAGTAGAAGCAGTACATCAGGCCAAGCTGGATACCACCAATTGCCATCAATTTAGCGATCAGCTTACGCGATACGCCGCGAAACTTTAGGAAAGGAAGAAATACGACGCCAGCAAGGGCAACACGCATTAAAACAGAGAACCAAGAATCAACCTGACCCGCAAGGTAAACGCCGATCAGGCTAAAGGAGAAGGCCCATAGGAGGGTAACACCAGCTAAATAGCTCATAGTAAAACTTCGTTAATAAGATATGAGCTGTATGTTACCTAACCTTAAATCATTAGTCTTCTGAATCTCTTAGAGGCACGACCAGCATATCAACCGGAGAGGCGTTGATCAGTTGGCGTGTTGAAGAGAGCAGCTTGCTCCAAAAGTCTTGATGGTGACCGCAAACCACGAGATCAACATTGAACTCGTTGATGGTGTCACACAGCTCATGACTCAAATCACCACTGCCTACTAGGGTATGGGTGATCGGGTATTGGGCGTGCTCCGCAAAATTTTGCAGCTGAATACGAGACGCTTCCATCGCGTTGTGCTGGGTTTCGGCCATGTTGATATCAATCAGGCCGGTATACAGCTCTGCGTAGTTAATATCGATATGGATAAAAGAGACTTTGGCTTCCAATGGCTTAGCCAATGCTACCGCTTTATCCACAATTAATTTGCTGTCTTCTGATAAATCGACCGCGACCAAAATATGTTTGTAACTCATATCGCTACCTCCTTTATTCATTGTCTGATTTAAGATTAGCACTATGCGATGGTTTTTTTTGCTGAAGTGATCTCATATCCACTGTCTTGCGTAATGACAGCTCGAAATATTGGTTAACTAATGGCCTGCGAGATATTCATTAAATAGTGATATAGTAGAGAAAATTGAGGATGTAATTAGGAGTCTTAAATGCTGTCAAAAACTATGGTTGAGCAACTGAATGATCAAATTAACCTAGAATTTTTCTCATCCAATCTATACTTACAAATGAGTGCTTGGTGTGAAGACAAAGGATTTGAAGGTGCAGCAGAGTTTCTGCGTGTTCATGCAGTAGAAGAAATGGAACATATGCAGCGTCTTTTCACTTACGTAAGCGAAACAGGTGCAATGCCAATTCTGGGTTCGATTGAAGCACCGAAACACGAATTCGAAAGCCTTGGTGCAGTGTTCCGTGAAACTTATGAACATGAGCAGATGATTACTGAAAAGATCAACAAACTGGCTCACGTTGCTTTCAGCACACAAGACTACTCAACCTTTAACTTCCTGCAATGGTACGTTGCAGAGCAACACGAAGAAGAGAAGTTGTTTAAAGGTGTATTGGATAAGCTAGAGCTTGTTGGTGAAGACGGTAAAGCACTGTTTTTTATTGATAAAGACCTAGCGCAATTGGCAAAAGATGGTTCATCTTCAATTATGGAAGCTCCTGCCGTTTAGGTAGTACGAAAAAGACACTGATTATCTTTTTCTTTTGAGTTTTCTTATGAAGATGTAGGGAGGAAAGGATGATCAGCGGCGACACTATTCTATTTGCACTAATGGTTGTGACTTGCGTGAACTGGGCGCGTTATTTTACTGCGCTAAGAACGCTCATTTATATTATGCGAGAAGCGCATCCTCTACTTTATCAACAAGTAGACGGAGGCGGTTTTTTCACAACCCATGGCAATATGACCAAACAGGTTCGCCTGTTCAGTTACATCAAAAGCAAAGAGTATCACCATCATCATGACGAAGTTTTTACTTCGAAGTGCGATCGCGTAAGACAGTTATTCATACTCTCTTCCGCTCTGCTAGGTGTAACCTTGCTGTCTTCTTTCATCGTCTGAGTTTTTAGTACGTGTGAAGTAGAGCTTAGGTTCTGGTGTGAAGCTTCGGTTGTTGGTTCGCTAAGTTAAGTAGTGGTTTTGCTGCTGTCTGCTAATTGTACAATTGAACATCAATTGCAAAGTTTAAAATTGCCGCTAAAATAGCGAGCAATTAGTAAGGATGTGCTGTTTATGCACATCCTTTTTTATTGATGGCATTTCGAGAACAGGGTGTACTCGGGCTGCAAAAGTGAAGAAAAGCAGAACCACATGAGTGAAAAATTTGATGTAATCGTAATTGGTGCGGGCGCCGCAGGCTTAATGTGTGCTGCGGAAGCGGGTAAACGCGGCCGACGAGTGCTGGTGGTTGATCATGCAAAGAAACCAGGCAGAAAAATTTTAATCTCAGGTGGCGGTCGTTGTAACTTCACTAACTATGATGTTTCAGCCAACAACTTCCTGTGTAACAACCCTCACTTCGTGAAGTCAGCTTTATCTCAATACACCAACTGGGATTTTATCTCGATGGTGAGCAAGTACGGTATTGAGTTCGAAGAGCGTGATCACGGCCAGTTGTTCTGTGTGAATGACCACACAGCAAAAGATATCGTGAGCATGCTGCTTGACGAGTGTAAGCAGGCGAAAGTCGAACAACGCTACCGTTGTGATGTACACTCCATCGAAAAAACAGACGCTGGCTTCAAGATGCACCTCAATACCGACGAAGTTGAGTGTGACTCACTGGTTGTGGCGACAGGTGGTTTGTCGATGCCTAAGCTGGGCGCAACGCCATTTGGCTACAAGATTGCCGAGCAATTTGGTTTGTCTGTGATGCCAACTACCGCAGGCTTAGTACCATTTACTCTGCATAAAGAAGATAAAGAAGATTTCGCTGAGCTTTCAGGAATCGCGATTCCTGCTGAGATCACCGCGCAAGACGGAACCTTGTTCAAAGAAGCGTTGCTGTTTACTCACCGCGGCTTATCTGGTCCTTCGGTATTGCAAATTTCTTCGTTCTGGAAAGCGGGTCAATCGGTTTCGATTAATCTAGTACCAGAAGTGGACGTTGCTGAACTACTTGAAAACTCTCGAGAGAAACACCCAAATCAGAGCCTGAAAAACACCTTAGCGAAAGCATTACCAAAGCGTTTTGTAGAAGTACTGATTGACCGCAAAGAGCTTGAAGACAAGCCGCTCAAGCAGTTCAATGAAAAACAGCTGAATGACATTGTAGAGCATCTAGAGAACTGGAAAATTGCGCCAAACGGCACGGAAGGTTACCGAACAGCGGAAGTGACTCTAGGCGGTGTGGACACCAATCATTTATCTTCAAAAACCATGGAATGTAAGACGGTTTCTGGCCTCTACTTCATCGGTGAAGTAATGGACGTAACAGGTTGGTTAGGAGGATATAACTTCCAATGGTGCTGGAGCTCTGGCTTTGCAGCAGGCCAGTGGGTTTAAGAGTGACAGACAACAGGTTTGTCTCTTAATAGTGACAGCCACTAATTATCCCTCGAGAGTAGCTATTTTGCATTCTTACATTTAGTTTCTTTGGTGACTAAATTTCAACTTTCAAACCAAAACTCAATTTGTAATCGTCTTTATTGGGCTCTGAGTTGTTAGAGCCTAGTTTGGATAACATATATGCTTCACGGTTAATTTAACTTTCAAATCTAAACCCGCAATAATTTCCTATCTAACGCTAAACTGTTAACGCACCTCACATCTCATGGAACACTGAACAACCATAAGCATCAGTAAAGTCCAACTCCTTAGTCACTTCGCACTCTAAATTGGAAGGGCACAGAACGGTTGTAAAACTTTCTGCTTGATATGATTTTTAATGAGAAGCCACACACATTGTAGCAACCCATGACGCTGAACTGACTCTATCGCTTTGTGTGAATCTTATATTGTGAGTCTTCTTATTGATGTTTCGTAATCGATAACTTTGTGCAAAGAAAATACTTAAGGTGGTGTCAGTCTTATGGATGTGAGTTATCGACAACTTAAAGCGTTTATTACTCTTGCTGAAACTAAAAGTTTTACAGCCGCGGCTGAACAAATACACATTACGCAATCTGCATTGAGCCAAATGATGCAAAAACTTGCGGTACAAACTGCCTCAGAACTTATTGAGAAAAGAGGCCGAAAAATACTGCTAACTGAAACTGGTCGTACGTTCTATCAAGAAGCTTTGTTCATTGTTAACCGTTTGGATAAGTGGGAGTTGGAAAATAAAGCTCGTCAGCAAGGCTACCATCGAACGCTGGTTATCTCGTCTTTGTATTCAATGTGTTCTTCATTGGTTCCGAAAACCATCAGTGAGCTGAAAAGAACGCACCCATCTTTTTCGTTTCGGTTAATTGAGGAGCGAGTTAATGATATCCATAATTCAGTTCTAGAAGGACGTGCGGATATAGGTATTGGTACTCCCCCTAATAACTCGGAACTAAATTTTGAACTGCTGTTTCGTGATCACTTATGCTTTACCTGTAATAAGGCTCATCACTTGAGTGCAGAGAGTGAGGTTAACTGGAAGCAGGCTCATCAGTATGCTTCTATTGGTATCAGTCCAGGAAATAGTTTAAGAACACTTGCTGACCAGGCATTTATGCGAGCAGGTCTTACCTATGATCCTGAAATTAGTGCGTCACACACTTCAACATTGCTTGGTATGATCGATAGCGGTTTAGGTTCTGCTATTTTATCCTCAACCATCGCTTCATTACATGCTCATGAGAACTTGAGATTTATCCCAATAGTAAAACCAATTCAATATCGTTCAATTGGGCTAATTACAAGAAAAGAAACTCACCGACAGATCATCGATGAGTTTAATCTAATGCTCAGAAAGCAAGTCAGTCTCAAACTGTAGTTTACGCGGTCTACATAGGTCCAACAGGTAGACCTAGCATAGTGTAGGTCAAGAATACAGCTCCCCAGATTGTAAATAGAAAGAATGCATATGGGACCATCATAGCTAGAAATGTACCGAATTTTACGTTGGGGTTATATTTGGCTATCAACGCTAATACCATCGGCACGTAAGGGTTTGTTGGAGATATAATATTGGTTGTTGAGTCTGCGATTCGGTAAGCCATCTGAGTATATTCAGGTGATATATCCAGTAGCATGAATAGTGGAATAAAGACTGGGGCCATGATTGCCCATTGAGCCGAACCACTGAAAACAATCAGGTTCATGAACCCTGCAAGTATCATAAACATGGCTAACATTAATAGCTTTGGCACTTCAACCTGAGCGAGCATTTCAGCGCCATTCACAGCGAAAAATATAGCCAAGTTAGACCAATTAAACCAAGCAATAAATTGGGCAATAACAAAAACTAAGACGATGTAACCCCCAATACCATGCAATGACTTCGCCATCAGATCGGGCACATCACTCGCTTTCTTTATCTCTCCGGCTTTTACACCGTAAACCACGGCATTCATAATGAAAAACGCCATAATTATTGGGATTATGCCAGTAAGGAAGGGAGATGGAACTAAGCCGCCATCGGCGTTTTTCAATGGCGAATCACTTGGAAGTAGTAGCGCCACCATTCCTAGGATAAAAACAATTGATGCGTACCCAGACCATTTTAAAGCTCGTTTTTGAATGTCGGTGACACTATATTTCTCAGGGTTTTCAGTGCTCAGTGGAGACTCTTCGGCAGAGCGTTTTGTTTGCTTATCAAATCGCGGTTCTATGTATTTGTCTGTTATAAGTGTTCCAAGTATGACCAAGAGAGGTACCGAAAGAAGCATGAAGTACCAGTTAGCCGCGGGGCTAACTTCTACAGGTTCAACAATGCGGGCAGCTTCTGTTGAAATACCGGAGAGTAAAACATCCGTTCCTGCGATAAATACGTTGGCAGTAAAGCCTGCGGCCACAGCAACAAAGCCAGCAGCAATTCCTACGACAGGGTTTCGATTGGTCGCAGAGAAAATGATGCCAGCTAAAGGAGGCACTAAGATAAACGCCGCATCAGATGCTAAGTTACCGATGATCCCGGTTAGAAATATAGAGGCAGTTACGAAATTTTTGGGTGCGTTTAAAAGCGATTGTTTAATTGCTGAGTCTGCTAATCCTACTTCTTGAACAAGCCCTACCGCGAGCATCATGCAAAGTACCAAACCAAGAGGTTTAAACGCGATAAAATTTGATACAGCTGAATTTAGAATGTACACAAACCCTTCGCCACTGAGCAGGTTCTTTACTTTGATTTCATCTCCGCTCAAAGGGTGCGCTATATTCCCACCAAAAGTCGACACTATCCAAGACAAGAATATGACCGCTAAGCATAAGGTAATAAACATATAGAATGGATGGGGTATTCGGTCACCAAACTTCTCAATACGATCAATTATGCTGACTTTCTGAGGGAGTTGTTTTTGATCTAGTAAACCTGACATTTCACACTCCTGTGATTATTGAGGGTCACCGTGACCCCTGTGCTAATTTTTATGAGCTAGTTTTGTTGAAGTAGAGAGATGAAGTATGCGGCTCCGGTCGGTAACACTCGATCATTGAAATCGTAGTTCTTGTGGTGCAAGCCTATCGTTTCTCCATTGATGGTTAATCCGTTGCCGATGAACCCATAACATCCCGGTACTTGGTCTAGAAAAAAAGAAAAGTCTTCGCTGGCTAATAAAGCCTCACATGTTGCGTTAACCTGATCATTACCAACGACTGAAGAGGCGGCTTTCACTGCTGTCTCGACTTCGGGGAAGCTGTTGACGGTGGGTGGGTGAGATATTGGACCTAGGGAGAATTGTGCGGTCATGTCGAAAGCCATGGCAGTGTGAGAAACCAAAGTATCAAGTTGAGAGACCAAGCGGTCTCGCACATTTTGGGAGAGAGTTCTGAAGGTGCCACTCATTTGAGCGGTATCAGCGATAGCGTTAGTTGTCTCACCGCAATGTAACTGTGTGACTGAAACGACAAGCGGTTCAAACGGGCTATAAGTTCGACTAACTAAGCCTTGTATACCTTGATAGATATGGGTCGCAACTAATAAAGGATCTTGAGTGTTTTGTGGTAGGCCCGCATGCCCACTTTTGCCATTAATCTGAATAAAGAGACGATCGGAACTTGCCATGATCGGTCCTTCTTTGAATGCGAAATGCCCTTCTGGTATTCCTGGCATGTTATGAAGTGCGTAACATGCATCTAATGGATAGCACTCAAGTAAGCCATCCTGAAGCATTTTTTGCGCGCCACCAACGCCTTCTTCAGCGGGTTGAAAAATGAGTACGGCTTTACCATTAAATTGACGGTTTTTTGCGAGGTATTTTGCTGCATATAGCAGCATTGTGGTATGTCCATCATGCCCACATGCGTGCATTTTTCCGGCCTGACAAGAACGGTGAGAAAAGTTGTTTTCTTCGTGGATCGGCAATGCGTCCAGATCGGCTCTTAAACCTAAAGTTTTTCCGTCACCGAGTTCCCCTTGGATAACCGCAACAACGCCTGTTCCTCCAAAGCGAGAGTCTATTTGTTCAACGCCATATTCCTTGAGCTTGGCGATTACCATACTTTGTGTGTTGTGCTCTTCAAAACCCAGTTCTGGGTGTTGATGAATATTTCGTCTAATTTCTACCATTTCTGGTAGCCACTCTTCTAGTTCTTGTAATAGGGACACGTCATTTCCTTAGGTAACATTTTCATAACATATAATCATGACGGTGTCGTATTACCTAGTTGGATGCGTAATAGTCTTATTAGTAAAACTTATAGCAATCTATATCGAACTTTTTGATGTGGTGTTTTTGAATATCGGAGGTGTTGGGGTTATTCGCTGAAAATGACTTCAGTGAAATATTAGGGAACTAACATGACTCTAGAGGTAGATGCTTAATAATTAAAATAAAAATGGCGAGTCATAGGACTCGCCATTTTTGTATTCAAAGCTTGTTATCGTTGATAATTCGGGAAGTCGCGTAGTGCGATAATCCTAATCTTTCTGGGCATTAACTTTCAGGGCTGAGGTTGTTTTTCTTCTTTCCCCATTTGATCTGCTGGATAACAAGGCCGGCAATGATCAGTACCAAGCCAAACAGGGTCGCTGGGTGAATCTCTTCGCCGATAATAGTGGAAAGTAGCATCAACGAGATAAACGGCGAGGCAAAAATTAGGTTGCTGATACGTGCCGTGTTGTTGGTCAGTTTTAATGCCGAGAGCCACAAGACAAAGGTAATGCCCATCTCGAACAGGCCAACATAAGTTACGGCCATCCAACCTTTCGCTGTGATTTGCCTAAAGCTCTCGCCTTCAAAAAGGGTTAAACCGATCGCGAAAGGTAATGCCACTAAGAAACCAAGCAGTACGCCAACCACTGGGTCAGCCTTGTTTTTGGTGTTGAGAATCCAATATCCTGCCCAAAGCAGAGTAGAAAGCAGCGCCAGTGCCACACCGAGTGGGCTATCGAACTGCATGCCTAACACATCGCCTTTGGTGGCAATAACTACCACACCCGCATAGCTGAAGGTACACGCAATCCAATCTTGCTTACGAATCTTTTGCCCCAGAAAAACCGCCGCCATTAAGGTTAGCGTGATAGCCCAGCTGTAGTTGATGGCTTGAGCTTGAGAAGCGGGCAGCAGGTCGTAGGCTTTGAATAGAATCAGGTAATAAGCCAATGGGTTAACCAAGCCGAGCAGCAGGTAATACCAAGGGTTTGAAAGGAACGTTGTACTCAGCTGAGAGAGCTTACCTTGAAAGGCGCAGACTGCGATCAGCGCAATCGACGACACAATACTGGCAATGGTCAGCATTTGAATCGGTGAAAACTCAGCAAGGGTCAGCTTAAAAGCAGTAGCGACCGTTGACCACAGCAGTACTGCGGAAAGGCCAAAGCCCAAGGCACGACGTTCGTTCATGGCAACTCATTCTAATTTGATGGGACAGAATACGGAGCGCCTAGTCTATCTGTCGAATTTTAATACGGCAAACTGGACATTTATCCAGTATCAAAATACCATTTAATGAGTTATTTCAAATTAGGCTAAATCATTATCATGCAATGGATTATCGAACATCAGGCAACGCTTATTGCTGCAATTTCTGGCGCGCTCGTCAGCGGCGGTGTCGTGGGTTGGTGGATTAAACAGAAGCTCTCTTTTCAGCAGCGATTGCTCGAGCAGCAGCTAGAGTCCGATCGTTTGTTGCATGAATCTCAGCAAGCTCAGCTCAAAGCATCACTCGCAGAGGCGCAACAAGAGCTCGATGAGTTAGATGATGACCGAGACAAAGCGGCATTCGAGCTCAAGCAGGCGCACGGTAAGGTGATGGCTGCAATGGAAAAACTGCGCTACTTTGAGGCGGTAAAGCAAGAGCGCCAGCAGTACGCTGATGAGATCAATGTGCTTAAAGATCATAAGTCTGAATTAGAAGCCGAGCTGCGCGAGCAAGAAGCAAGGCATGACCAAGAAAACCTCGCCAATAGCGAAAAGCTGCAGTTGCTAGAGCAAGCTGAATCACGACTTAAGCAGCAGTTTGAATTGTTAGCGAACCAACTGTTTGAAACCAAAACCGCCAAGGTTGATCAGCAGAACAAGCAGAGCCTAGAAGGTTTGTTGTCACCTTTGAGAGAACAGCTAGAAGGTTTTAAAAAGCAGGTTAACGACAGCTTCAGCCAAGAAGCCAAAGAGCGTCATACTTTGGTGCATGAGCTTAAAAACCTGCAGCGTCTTAATGAGAGTATGACGCGTGAAGCGGTGAACCTGACTCAAGCGCTAAAGGGTGACAACAAACAACAAGGTAACTGGGGCGAGGTGGTGCTGGCTCGCGTGCTTGCTGAATCAGGACTGCGCGAAGGCCACGAATACCAAACGCAAGTGAACCTGCAAAACGATGCGGGCAAGCGTTATCAACCGGATGTGATTGTGCATCTGCCACAAGACAAGCAAGTGGTGGTCGATTCAAAAATGGCGCTGGTGGCATTTGAACGCTATTTCAATGCCGAAACCGATCAGCAACGCGATGCTGCATTGCGCGATCACTTGGTGTCACTGCGAGCGCACATCAAAGGCTTGAGCCAGAAAGATTATCATCAGCTCAAAGGCATACAGAGTCTGGATTACGTGTTGATGTTTATCCCGGTTGAACCAGCATTCCAAGTGGCGATTCAGGCGGATCCTAGCTTGGTGAAAGACGCGATGGAGCAAAATATCATCTTGGTCAGCCCAACCACTTTGCTGGTGGCACTGCGTACCATTGATAACCTGTGGCGTAACGACAGACAGAACCAGAACGCACAGGTTATCGCAGAACGTGCGAGCAAGCTTTACGACAAGCTGCGCCTGTTTGTTGATGATATGGAAGGCCTTGGCAGCTCACTTGATAGAGCAAACCAAAGTTATCAAGGGGCGATGAATAAGCTAGTCACAGGGCGAGGCAACGTGATTCGTCAGGCCGAAAGCTTCAAGCAATTGGGTGTTGAAGTGAAGAAACCGATCTCGATTGGTTTGGCCGAAATGGCGCAAAATGAGGCTTTTTCAGAAAATGCCTCCTTAGTAGAAAGACAACCCGCTGAGGATAAAGTAAACTAATCGGCCGCAGCGCCTCTAAACACGGAGCGTGCTGTCGATGAGAACTTACCATGGTAGATAACAGCATTATGGACACAAGCGTGCAGACAAATTCAGCAGTAGAGTCAGAAACCACACACTTTGGTTTCGAAACAGTCGCGAAAGACGAAAAAGTCGCGAAAGTAGCAGAGGTATTTCACTCTGTAGCCGCTAAATACGACATCATGAATGACTTAATGTCGGGTGGTGTTCACCGCTTGTGGAAGCGATTCACGATTGATTGCAGTGGCGTTCGCCCTGGTCAGCGTATCCTAGATCTTGGTGGTGGTACTGGCGACCTTACTGCGAAATTCTCGCGTATCGTTGGTGAAAAAGGCCACGTGGTTCTTGCTGATATCAACAACTCAATGCTGAATGTTGGCCGTGATAAGCTGCGTGATAGCGGCATTGTTGGCAACGTACACTACGTACAAGCGAACGCTGAAGAGTTGCCATTCCCAGATAACTACTTCGATTGCATTACCATCAGCTTCTGTCTGCGTAACGTAACCGATAAAGACCAAGCGCTGCGTTCTATGTACCGCGTACTTAAGCCGGGTGGCCGTCTGTTGGTTCTTGAGTTTTCTAAGCCAGTGCTTGAGCCACTATCAAAGGTTTACGACGCATACTCTTTCCACCTGTTGCCAAAAATGGGTGAGTTGATTGCTAACGATGCAGACAGCTACCGTTACCTTGCAGAATCTATTCGTATGCACCCAAATCAAGAGACTTTGGAAGGCATGATGCAAGAAGCGGGCTTTGAAAATACAAAATACTTCAACCTAACGGGCGGCATTGTTGCGCTGCACCGCGGTTACAAGTTCTAGTCGAGCTTGGTAGCAGGCTCGCTGAGCGTGCTAAACAATAAGAATAAAGATAGAACGGATAGGTTAAGGCTTATCCGTTTTCAAAGGTAAGGACAGTCATGCCATTTGATCCATTGGTAACCGCGGTTATTGAAACCTCTTTAAATACTTTCGTGAACGATGATCCAGCACTGGTTCGTCGTTTATCTCGTTTAAAGGGGCAGATCATTCAAGTCAATTTGAAAGAGTTGAATAAAACACTCACTTTCGTTTTCAGCCAACAGATCGATGTGTTGTCGGAATACGAAGGGCAGCCTGATTGCTACCTATCTTTGAACCTATCGGTACTGCCTGAACTGCGTGAGCAATCGAACATCACCAAGCTGATCAAGCAAGATAAGTTGATCTTAGAGGGTGATATTCAACTGGCTCAGAAATTTGCTCAACTGATGACAGACTGCAAGCCTGATTTGGAAGAGTGGTTATCGCGTGTGACGGGTGATGTGGTTGCGCATACCTTGGTGCAAGGCGTTAAAAACGTCGGTGGCTTTGTAGCAAAACAGGCGACTAAGCATCAAAACCATGTTGCTCAAGTTCTGACTGAAGAGTGGAAGATCGCACCTGCACCGTTAGAAGTTGCGCACTTTTGCGACCAAGTTGATGACGTAAAAAGCTCCGCTGCTCGTCTTGAAGCTAAGTTGAACGCTCTGTTGGAGAAAGCATGACCCCAGCAGAACTGAAACGTCTTTATCATATTATCAAGGTACAGTTGGAATACGGCCTTGATGAGTTGATGCCGGAACACCAACTGACTAAAGCTCCTTTGTTGGCGCGAAAGTCACTGTTTTGGCTTAAGAACAAGCATCAAGATAAAGAGTTGGGTCATCGCTTGCGCCTTGCGCTGCAAGAACTTGGTCCAGTGTGGATCAAGTTTGGACAGATGATGTCGACACGTCGTGATCTGTTCCCTCCTCATATCGCCGATCAGTTGGCGTTGTTGCAAGACCAAGTTGCGCCGTTTGATGGTCAACTGGCGAAGCAAGATATGGAAAAGGCGTTGGGTGGCAGTTTAGACAACTGGTTTACCGACTTTGATATCGAGCCACTGGCTTCTGCTTCTATCGCTCAGGTGCATACCGCAAAGCTTAAAGAGAGCGGTCGTGAGATTGTTCTGAAGGTCATTCGACCTGATATTCGCCCGGTGATTGACGCAGATCTAAAACTGATGCACCGAATGGCGCGTATAGTCGCTAAGTCGCTTCCTGAAGCACGTCGTTTGAAACCGGTTGAAGTGGTTCACGAGTACGAGAAAACGTTACTTGATGAACTCGACCTGCGCCGTGAGGCGGCCAATGCCATTCAACTGCGACGTAATTTTGAAGGCAGTGAAGAGCTGTATGTTCCAGAGGTTATCCCTGATCTAAGCAGCGAAACCCTGATGGTGTCAGAGCGAATCTATGGTATTCAAGTCTCCGATATTGAGACGCTAGAAGCCAACGGCACCAACATGAAATTGCTCGCGGAACGCGGTGTGACGGTATTCTTCACCCAAGTATTCCGAGATAGCTTTTTCCATGCAGACATGCACCCGGGCAACGTATTTGTTAACCCAGAGAATCCAGATAACCCTCAGTGGATTGGTTTGGATTGTGGCATTGTTGGTACGCTCAATAGCGAAGATAAGCGCTATTTAGCAGAGAACTTGTTGGCTTTCTTCAATCGAGATTACCGTAAAGTTGCTGAGCTACACGTTGATTCGGGGTGGGTGCCACACGACACTAACGTCAATGATTTTGAGTTCGCGATCCGTATGGTGTGTGAGCCAATCTTTGCAAAACCACTTGGCGAGATCTCATTTGGCCATGTGTTGCTAAACTTATTTAATACAGCAAGACGTTTCAACATGGAGGTTCAACCTCAGTTGGTGCTTCTGCAAAAGACCTTGTTGTATGTCGAAGGCCTAGGCCGTCAGCTGTATCCGCAACTTGATTTGTGGGCAACGGCGAAGCCTTTCCTTGAAACCTGGATGATGAATCAGGTGGGGCCGCAAGCTGTGATCAACGCAGTAAAAGAGCGTGCGCCATTCTGGGCAGAAAAACTGCCAGAGCTGCCAGAGCTACTTTATGACAGCTTGCGCCAAGGTAAAGCGATGAACCACAGAATGGATCAGCTTTATCAAGGTTACCGAGATAGTAAGCGTCAGCAAGCAACTGGAAAGTTTTTGTTTGGCGTTGGAGCCACTTTAGTCGTATGCTCCGCAATATTAGTTTCAAGCCCTTATGAGCAGCTATCTATGGGCTGTGGCATCGCAGGTGTCACATTTTGGTTGCTTAGTTGGCGAGCTTACCGTCGTTAGACAGTAGACTCTCTTAATATTTTTATGTGTAGACAGACCCGAGGACAATGACAATGGGTGGTATCAGTATTTGGCAACTTCTAATCATTGCTGTAATTGTAATTTTGCTATTCGGAACAAAGAAACTGCGCGGTATGGGTGGTGACTTAGGTTCAGCGGTTAAAGGCTTCAAAAAAGCGATGAGCGATGAAGACAAGCCTGCAGATAAGAAAGATGCAGACTTCGAACCAAAGAATATTGAACAGCAGAAGACAGAAGCTCACGCTGAAACAACTGCTGAAACAAAGAAAGACAAAGAGCAGGCGTAAATCGTGTTTGATATCGGTTTTTGGGAACTGGTATTAATATCTGTCGTTGGGTTAGTGGTTTTAGGACCTGAGCGTTTGCCCGTGGCGATTCGCAGTATTTCCAAGTTTGTTGGACAAGCGAAAAGCATGGCAAATAGTGTGAAAGATGAACTTTCTCATGAGCTTAAGGTGCAAGAGCTGCAAGAAAACCTACGCAAGGCGGAAAAAATGGGTATGGAAGATTTATCTCCAGACCTTAAAGCGTCAGTCGATGAACTCAAGCAGGCCGCTGCTGAGGTTCAACGTCCGTATGCTAAGCCTGAGTCTGATAAGCCAAGTGAGACTAAACCTAGTGTCACGGAAACTGTGGAATCTGAAACCATTCAGGTCAACAGCGAAGCTTCAGCACCGTCAGATAAGAAAGCCGAATAGTCTCGCAAGGAGGAGTCGCCGGATACTTGAGTCGCTAGATGTTTAAATAGATAGCTATTCAAGTAAATAACTATTCAAGTGGATACCAATTCAACTGGATAGATACACGCGCGGCTCCTTTTCGATCTTCCTGTTTAAGAGGTTTGACATGTCTTCGACTGAGCAGACACAGCCTTTAATTAGCCACCTTCTAGAACTACGTAATCGCCTACTACGTGCGATTGTCGCGGTGCTAGTGATATTTGTCGGGCTAATTTATTTTGCTAATGATATTTATGAATTCGTATCAGCACCTTTGGTAGATCGTCTACCTGAAGGGGCGACGATGATCGCAACCGATGTTGCATCGCCATTTTTCACACCGCTGAAATTAACCTTGATCGCGTCTATATTCCTCGCGGTTCCGTTTATTTTGTATCAGGTGTGGGCTTTTGTTGCTCCGGGTTTATACAAGCATGAAAAACGCTTGATAATGCCGCTATTGGCTTCAAGTTCATTGCTGTTTTACTGTGGTGTGGCGTTCGCTTACTTTATTGTATTCCCGTTGGTATTTGGCTTTTTTACGGCCATATCATTAGGGGGAGTAGAGTTCGCAACCGACATCTCAAGCTATCTTGATTTTGTACTCGCGCTGTTCTTTGCTTTTGGTATTGCCTTTGAAGTGCCTGTTGCGATTATCTTGTTGTGTTGGACGGGGGCAACAACGCCTCAATCTCTGTCTGAAAAGCGTCCTTACATTGTGGTGGGTGCTTTCATCATCGGTATGATGCTGACACCACCAGATATGATCTCGCAAACACTGTTGGCGATTCCAATGTGTATTCTGTTTGAGATTGGTCTGTTTTTCGCACGCTTTTATACGCGTAAGCCAGATGCGGATGAAGAGGAAGAAGCTGAATCTTGATTCGGAATGCTTCAGTAAAAATCACATAATAAAAAAGCGGCCTAGGGCCGCTTTTTTATTATGTCTGTTTATCGAATCTTTAACTGATAGCCACAGTTCTGACATATATAGAGCTCTTTGATGCCCAAAATTTTATGCCATAGGGTTCGATGTTGACGTTGTAAGTGTTGTGAATGGTCACACATAATCAACTACCTCCATATGCAGGTGGTTGATACTATACATGTCACTTAGCTTTCTCAAATAAATTCAGGAAAAATCCGTAATAATTACTTATTAATAGATTTGTCATAAATTAAACAATGCCTTAGCATTTTTGGTGGTTATGTTTTCGACTTCTTCAAGGGTAATTCCGCGTAATTCGGCGATGCGTTTTGCTACTAATTCTGTGTAGGCTGGTTCATTGCGTTTACCGCGATTCGGTGTTGGTGCCAAGTATGGGCAATCTGTCTCTAGAATGACGTAATCCATATCGAGATGTGGGATCACCTTGTCCATCCCAGAGTTCTTAAAGGTCGAAACGCCGCCTAAACCTAAATGAAAGCCTAGCTCGTTGATCGCTTGAGCTTCCTCTAAGCTGCTACCAAAGCAGTGGAATACCCCGCGTAAGCTGCCATCTTGTTCTTTACGAAGTAGGGCAAGTGTCTCTTCAATGGAATCACGAGTGTGGATCACCACAGGTAGATCAAGCTCTTTTGCCCACTGCAGTTGAGTCACAAACGCCATCTCTTGTTCAGCCTTGAAGGTTTTATCCCAGTACAAGTCGATACCAATCTCACCCACGGCGATAAAGTCATGCTTATCAAACCAAGCTCGAATGGTTTTGAGGGTTTGCTCGATATTCGCATCCACATAACAAGGGTGTAAGCCCATCATTGAATGGCACACATCAGGAAACTGCGCTTCCGTTGCTAACATTGGTTCGATAGATTCTAAATCGATGTTCGGCAATAGAATGGTATCAATCCCTTGAGCCAGTGCGCGCTGCACAACTTGTTCGCGGTCTTCATCGAATTCGCTAGCGTAAATATGAGCATGGGTGTCGATCATTGTTTTGTCCTGAAAGCGGTCTTTACTGAGTTGTCATGAGTATACGGCAGTGTGAGGAGAAGGTCATTTTTTGCCATTTATCCCTATTTTTGAGTGGGTTTCATATTTTACTGCTAGCGTCCTGAGCCATCAGTGATATGCTTTTGCCTGTATTTAGCACTTTTCATATCTAAGTATTTCGGTGCTTAGACTAGGCAAGGAGAATCTAGTGTCTGTTTCAATTCAAGGTCAATTCCCAGGTCGCCGTATGCGCCGTATGCGTAAGCACGACTTTAGCCGTCGCCTAATGGCAGAAAATCAATTGTCTGTGGATGATCTAATCTACCCAATGTTTATCCTGATGGGTAAAGACCGCCGCGAGCCTGTCGAGTCAATGCCAGGTGTTGAACGCTTGTCGATCGACTACATGCTTGAGGAAGCAGATTACCTGTCAAAGCTGGGTGTTCCTGCGATTGCTCTATTTCCAGTCGTGAACCAAGATGCTAAAAGTTTATGCGCAGCTGAAGCTCATAACTCAGAAGGTTTGGTGCAGCGCGCTGTACGTTTACTAAAAGAGCATGTGCCAAACATTGGCGTTATTACTGACGTAGCACTAGACCCGTTCACCACTCACGGCCAAGACGGCATCATCGATGAAGATGGTTACGTGATGAATGACGAGACGACTGAAGTCTTGATCAAGCAAGCATTATCACACGCTGAAGCGGGTGCTGACGTAGTTGCCCCATCGGATATGATGGATGGTCGCATTGGTAAGATCCGTGAAGCGTTAGAAGAAGCGGGCCATATTCATACTCAGATTATGGCGTACTCTGCAAAATATGCATCGTGCTACTACGGCCCATTCCGTGATGCAGTTGGCAGTGCTTCGAACCTGAAAGGTGGTAACAAGAAGAACTACCAGATGGATCCAGCCAACAGCGATGAAGCGATTCATGAAGTCGCGATGGATCTTAATGAAGGTGCGGACATGGTGATGGTGAAACCAGGCATGCCTTACCTTGATATTGTTCGTCGTGTTAAGCACGAACTGCAAGCGCCTACGTTTGCTTACCAAGTATCTGGTGAATACGCGATGCACAAAGCGGCGATTCAAAACGGCTGGCTGAAAGAGCGCGAAACCGTCATGGAATCACTGTTGTGCTTTAAGCGTGCTGGCGCTGATGGCATTCTTACTTACTTCGCTAAAGATGTCGCAGAGTGGCTTGCTGAAGATAACGCACAAGCTGCTGAGCATTTAAAAGAAAAGTAACCGTGTAGATCTCACTTAAGTGATCAGTAAAGGGTTGGCCATTGTGCCAGCCCTTTCGTTTATAAGGATGAATAAGATGTCAGTTGTCGTACGTGAAGGTTCTTTAGAAGAAGTGGTGTCTGTGGTCGAGCAGATCTCTGAGTTCGCTAAAAAAGAGAGTGTCGCTTCTCTGTCAGAGCGGCTGGCAGGGAAAAAGAGCCTTATCTTAGTGGCTGAAGAAGCTGGCGTGTTGCTTGGCTTTAAGATCGGCTATGAATTGGATCAAGATACTTTTTACAGCTGGTTTGGTGGCGTGTCACCGCTCGCGAGGAACAAAGGCGTTGCACAGGCGCAATTAGACGTTCAGGAACAGTGGGCGAAAGAGCAGGGCTACAGACAGTTAAAGGTTAAGTCTCGTAACCAGTTCCCTGCAATGTTGCGCCTGTTATTGAGAAACGGTTACCTAATCGAAAGATTTGAAGAAAAAGAAGACATTAATGCCCATAGAATCCATTTTTTGAAGCAAATTTGAGCACTGCTGTTAACGGTTTATAAATTAAATGAGATTTATTATCATTTAAGTGTTGACTATTAAATGAGAATCATTATTATTAACTTTGTCTTAGGGAATGAGGAAATGTTCACAAGGATGTTAAGTACTCAAGTATCTACTTGGTTACCCAACAGAATTCTCGCGAACTTGTACTAAGTTCTTTTTGACACGACATTGCTCACATTGCTTCCAGTGTAATTTATAGCTTTTAGGTAAAGCTGTGGTATTCAATTTGAATGGCTTTACCGGTTTTTGCTAGGCGACATCTTCGGGTGTCGCTTTTTTTATACCTTCATTTCAACAAGATGCATATTTAGTGGCACATATTTTTATGAATAAAACGGCATCAGTATTCTTTTCCACAACGCAAGATCGTAAAAAGATCGTTGATCATATGTTCGATCTGTAATTTTATTCTTTATTTTCATGTGCTTATTGTTGTTTTGTTGCTTGTTGTGCTTAGTTTTCAACAAGGTGGATAAATAATATAAACAGAGTTATCCACAGAACGCTTGCGTCTAAGAACAAAAAATAACAACAAATCGATTATATCGAACACAACCGAGTGAACGGATACAGATCGACAACGTGGAATCCAACCAACAGACGTGGCATTCTTAACAGATAATTTCTGTACTTACTGGATACACAAACATTATGGCTCGTATTCCTGATAATCCATTGATTCTGATCGATGGCTCTTCTTACCTATATCGCGCGTTTCATGCTTACCCTGGCACCATGAGCAATGGTGATATCCCGACTAACGCGGTTTACGGTGTAGTTAACATGCTGCGCAGCATGATGCGTCAATTTGCTTCTGATCGTATTGCGGTTATTTTTGATGCAAAAGGAAAGACGTTCCGTGATGACATGTACCCAGAGTACAAGGCTAATCGTCCACCTATGCCGGATGATCTACGTTGTCAGATCGAACCTTTGCACAACGTGATTCGCGCAATGGGTCTACCACTTATCTCGATCCCAGGCGTTGAAGCGGATGATGTGATTGGTACGCTAGCTTCTCAAGCATCTAAAGCGGGCATGCCGGTTTTGATCAGTACTGGCGATAAAGATATGGCGCAGCTGGTTGATGACAACGTTACTTTGATCAACACCATGACCAACGTGGTTATGGATCGCGAAGGCGTGATAGAGAAGTTTGGCATCCCACCTGAGCTGATTATCGACTACCTTGCACTGATGGGCGATAAAGTGGATAACATTCCTGGCGTTCCAGGTGTTGGTGACAAAACAGCAACTGCTCTACTACAAGGCATTGGTAGCATCGAAAAGCTGTATCAAAACCTGGATGATATTGCCGCTCTTGGCTTCCGTGGTTCAAAAACCATGGCTAAGAAGCTGATTGATAATAAAGACAACGCTGAGATGTCTTACGAGCTTGCAACGATCAAACTGGACGTCGAGTTAGAAGAGACACCTGAGTCGCTTGTAAAAGCACAACCAAATACGGATGAGCTGATTAAGCTATACGGTCAACTGGTCTTCAAATCTTGGTTGAACGAGCTACTTGAAGGCGGCAGCGGTGTGGTTGAGGCGGATGAGAAGTCGGGTGCAGTGCGCAGCAGCACGGCATCAACCACTTCTACCGTAGAAATGAACACCTCTGCAGTGACGATTGATCGCAGCAACTACGAAACCATCTTAGATGAAGCCTCTTTTAATGCGTGGCTAGAGAAACTGAAAGCGTCAGAGGTGTTTGCCTTTGATACTGAAACAGATAGCTTGGACTACATGGTGGCTAACCTTGTTGGTCTATCATTCGCAACCGAAGAAGGCGTTGCCGCTTACGTACCGGTTGCCCATGATTACCTAGATGCACCTCAACAACTGGATCGTGATTGGGTACTTGAACAGCTTAAGCCGATTCTTGAAGATGACGCACAGGCTAAAGTCGGTCAAAACCTGAAGTACGATATGAGCGTTTTAGCGCGCTACGGTATCGAGATGAAAGGCATCAAGCACGACACCATGCTAGCGTCTTATGTTTTTAATAGCGTTGGCGGCAAGCATGATATGGATAGCCTAGCGCTGCGTTTCCTTCAGCACAGCTGCATCTCATTTGAGCAAATCGCAGGTAAAGGTAAGAAGCAGCTTACTTTCAACCAGATTGAGCTGGGTGAGGCGTCTCCATACGCTGCAGAAGATGCGGACGTCACGCTACGTCTTCATAACCGTTTAATGGAAAACATCGAGCAAGACGAAAAGCTAAAAGCGATTTATGAAGAGATCGAAGTACCACTGATTCCAGTGATGTCTCGTATTGAACGCACAGGTGTATTCATCGACGACATGTTGCTAGGCGCTCAATCGCAAGAGATTGCGGTTCGTCTTGATGAGCTAGAGCAGAAAGCTTACGAGATTGCAGAGCAAGAGTTCAACATGAACTCACCAAAACAGCTGCAAGCGATCCTTTTTGAAAAAATGGGCTTGCCTGTTATCAAGAAAACGCCATCAGGTGCACCTTCAACCAACGAAGAAGTGCTGCAAGAGCTGGCTCTTGATTACCCGCTACCTAAGCTGATCATTGAGTATCGTGGCCTTGCGAAACTCAAGTCTACCTACACAGATAAACTGCCGAAGATGATCAACGCTGAAACGGGTCGCGTTCATACGTCTTATCACCAAGCGGTGACAGCAACGGGTCGTTTGTCTTCAACAGATCCAAACCTACAGAACATCCCAATTCGTAATGAAGAAGGTCGTCGTATCCGCCAAGCATTCGTTGCACAACATGGCTGGAAGATTCTAGCGGTCGATTACTCTCAAATTGAATTGCGTATCATGGCGCACCTTTCGGGTGATAAAGCGCTTCTGGAAGCATTCCAACAAGGCAAAGATATCCACGCGGCAACGGCTGCTGAGATCATTGGTGTTGATATTGAGAGTGTGACCACTGAACAACGTCGTCGTGCTAAAGCCGTTAACTTCGGTCTTATCTACGGTATGAGTGCCTTTGGCTTGGCTAAGCAACTGGGTATTCCTCGTGGCGAAGCACAGCACTACATGGACACTTACTTCGAGCGTTACCCTGGCGTAATGCAGTATATGGAAGACACGCGCAGTGCTGCTTCAGAGCAAGGCTTCGTTGAAACCATTTACGGTCGTCGACTGCACCTTCCTGAGATTCAATCTCGTAATGGCATGCGTCGTAAAGCTGCTGAACGCGCGGCGATCAATGCGCCAATGCAAGGCACAGCAGCGGACATCATTAAGAAAGCGATGTTGTTGGTGGATGAGTGGATTCAAGCGGAAGGCGATGGTCGTGTAAAACTGCTTATGCAGGTACACGATGAATTGGTGTTTGAAGTGGAAGAGTCATCTTTAGCCGAAATTGAAAGTAAAGTACAAGAATTGATGGAATCCGCTGCAGAGCTAGAAGTGCCGCTTGTCGCGGAAGCTGGCCACGGTGACAACTGGGATCAAGCCCACTAATCAGTTTTTGACCTTAATAAGCAAATTAGTATGAGCCAGTGCACAAACACTGGCTTTTTTTTGTCTCAAATAAAGTTAAGTCGTAATAAGAATTTAGGTGTTTTAATAAAACATTCATGAAAAAAAACTACAAAAGTTGTTTTCATTTCTGAGCAATTGTTGTACATTAAATCTCGTAGGGTACAGAGGTAAGATGTTCTATCTTTCAGACCTTTTGTTTCACGTTATTGGATTAGGCTGATTCAGCCGCCCCAGTCAGTATTTGACTGGGGCGTTTTTTCTTGTGCGAAAGAAAAATATTTCCAACCTATCATTCCCCCGTAAACCTCTCATTTTTAGTGCCTTTTATTACACTTTCTCAAGCACAGTGATAAACCCCTGATTTGCCTTAGATCTGAAATTCGATCAGCTTTTGGTAATTTAAATCCGTCTCTAAGTCGATTGTTTTATCACTTGAAATAACTTTTATTTTACAAGTTATCGATAAAGGATTGATGGATCACGCCTTATTTATCAGTGTATTGAGTCGGTGAATGCTCAATGTAATCCATGATTTTCTGTTGTTTCTCGGTGCTATATTTCAGAGCTTCGGCGGTGATCTGGATGGATTGCGCCATTGAAGAGATATTGTTGGTCGCTTTTACCAAGGTTTGCTGCATTGGTTTCAGGATAAGCAGATAGATAGCGGTCAAAGCTATAATAATGACAGCGATAACGGCCGCCAGCGCAATGATGATCTTGGTCTGAATGTCATCCAACAGCATTTGACTGGTTTGTTTAAAGGCGAGTCGAGATTGGTCTAAGGCTTGTGGCAGTTGATTGAGTGATGTCTTGGTGGAGCTCGCAAGCTTATTGATACTTTCAACGGTTTGATTGAGGGCTTGTTGCTGGTCGTCGCTTAGGTTGGGGTTGTTGACTATCGCCTGCAAAGATTGCGATATCACCTCAAGAGACTCACTCGCATCTTGGGCGTACTTTTCCATGCCATCGAGGTCTAAGGTCATATCGACATTGATCAGTGGGGCTTGTTCTTGTTCTGCTTCAGAGGCAAACCCTGTCAGTGAGACCAACATAAGTGCAATGATGGCCAATGGTGTTTTCCACATGAGTATTCCTTTCTCATTGTTCTGATTATTTAGATGTGTCTTTTAGTATGGTTCACTTCTATTGGTTTTAGTGGCTAAATCCGATTTTTAACACTAAAAACTTATGCTTAACTCACTCATTTTTGGGCAAAAAAATACCCCACCTATATAAGGAGGGGCATTGATAAGGCTAAATCACGTGTTGTAAGTGCTCTAACCTATAGCGATAAGTAGAGGAACTACTCTGAGTCGTTGTGCTCTTCGTCTGCTAACTCATCAATGATTTGATCAGCAAGCGCAGGCGCAAACCACTCATCCATCTTGGCACGCAGTTGGTCAACGCCGATGCCCTTCATTGAAGAGAAGACATCAACCGCAACATCACCACCGAAAGATTTTGCATCGTTACGGATTTTCAGTAGCTGTGCTTTACGCGCACCACTTTTCAGTTTGTCTGCTTTTGTTAACAAAACCTGTACTGGGATGCGGCTATCGATAGCCCAGTAGATCATTTGTTGGTCAAGGTCTTTCATTGGGTGACGGATATCCATCAATACCACTAAACCTTTCAGGCTTTCACGTCGTTGTAGGTATTCACCTAGCGACTTCTGCCATTTTTTCTTCATCTCAAGTGGTACTTGAGCAAAGCCATATCCAGGTAAATCGACGATATGACAACCGTCCGTTACCTTAAATAGGTTGATTAGCTGAGTTCGACCGGGTGTTTTACTGGTTTTCGCCAAGCTTTTTTGGTTTGTAACGCGATTTAGCGCGCTAGATTTACCAGCATTGGAGCGTCCTGCAAACGCAATTTCGATCCCTTCGTCTTCTGGTAAATGACGAATATCAGGTGCACTGGTAATGAAATGCGTGTTTTGATAATGAATTTTTACGCTCACTGTTAACTCCATCTCGACTTTGTGTAGTCGATTGATTACTTTTTTGTGAATTTGTGTAAAATAACCGTGCTCGGCATAAGGTCGCCTATTGTACCATGAGTGGCAACATAGAGTGGTACTGGAAGCTTGATAATTATAATGGAATGTCATGAAGAAATTAGCGCTAATTTTGAGTCTTTTAGCCAGCTGCTCAGTATGGGCTCAAGGTAGTATTGAAGCTGGTAAAGCCAAATCACAAACATGTGTTGCCTGCCACGGTGCTGACGGCAACAGCCTGATCACTCAGTACCCTAAGCTGGCTGGTCAACATGAGAAGTATCTAGAGAAGCAGTTAAAAGAGCTTAAGCTAGGTATGACAAGTGGTGGTAAGCAAGGTCGTTACGAACCTGTAATGGGTGCAATGGCGATGCCTTTATCTGAAGAAGATATGGCTGACCTAGCGGCATACTACGCCTCTCTACCTATCTCTAGTAACTCTACTCCTGAAAATGTAGTAGATGAAGGTAAGGTTCTTTACACAGCGGGTAACGCAGAACGCGGCGTAACGGCGTGTATTGCTTGTCATGGCCCTCGTGGTAATGGTACCGAACTTTCTGGTTTCCCTAAGATTTCAGGTCAGCACGCAGATTACATCAAGGCTCAACTTGAAAAATTCCGCGATGGTGACCGTAATAACGACATGAATGCGATGATGCGTGATATAGCTAAAAAGTTAACAGACGCTGATATTGATACCTTATCGAAGTACGTTGGTGGTTTACACTAATTTGTCGGTTTCTTGCTCTTAGCCAGAGTAAAGGAATGTACGTTCGAGCGAGATTGAAGAGACGCCCCGATCAGTAATGGTCGGGGCGTTTTCTTTTGTATTGGTTTTATTAATGCGTTTTGTGTTTATGTCTGATTTATCAATGTGTGATCGATTTGTGTACAAAAGTGTGAAGTCGCACTCTTGTAGTCTTTTTGTAACACGGTAAAGTAACCGCCATCAGCTAGGAGCTGACTTAGATATGGATGATCATCTAGTCTAACGGTATAGACAGAAATGGATCAGGCTAGGACAGCCCAGCAACAAGGTGTTAGAAAAGGATAGCCAAAACTCATCAGGACGATGAACAACAAACAAATTTGGCATGGAAAGCACCAATAACAAATGGAGATTTGTGTACCAAGTTGAGTATGCAAATTTTGGCCGATATAGGCAGATTTAGAGAGCGATAGGTTTTCCTATCGCTTTTTTTATTGATTTGATGAAAAAACACCCAATACCTCTCCACTATAAACTCAGTTTCTGGTATGTTTCGCATCCCTGTTTAAGGATGTGCTATGTATACTTGTCCCTTATGCCATCACCAAGGCGTGAATCACTATTTTGAAGACAAACGCAGAGCCTATCTGCAATGTCAGCAATGTGAACTGGTATTTGTTAAACCTGAACAAAGGTTAGAAGCAAAAGAAGAGAAAGCACACTATGATCTCCATGAGAACGATCCTAGTGATGCAGGCTATCGCCGTTTTCTATCTCGCATCGCGGATCCACTAACAGACAAAATTTCATCTAACTCACACGGGTTGGATTTTGGTTGTGGCCCAGGCCCTACGCTATCTATTATGTTAGAAGAAGCCGGACACACCATGGAGTTGTACGATATCTATTACCACCCAGAAGCTTCTGTGTTGGAAAAAACGTATGACTTTATGACTGCCACGGAGGTGATAGAGCATCTTTATCACCCAGACAAAGTGTGGCAGCAATGGTTGAATTTAGTTAAACCCAAGGGCTGGATTGGTCTTATGACTAAACTAGTAATAGACGTAGACGCGTTTGCTGGTTGGCACTACAAGAATGACCCGACACATGTCGTCTTCTTTAGTCGTCAAACATTCCAGTTTTTGGCAGAGCGGGATAAGCTCGAACTAGAATTTTTTGGAAATGATGTAATTTTACTGAGGAAAGTGCAGTAATGGGTCGTAGTAAGAAATCAAGAAAACCGGGAGCACTTGGCGCTCCGGAACCTATGGTTACTCGTAACCGTAGTGAATCTGATGTTGAAGGTCGTGAACGTAAGCGTGTTAAAAAGCGTAAAGGCCTTAAGTCTGGCAGCCGTCACTCAGATGGTAGCGAAGCAAAACAGCGTAAAGCTGCACAAGCTCGTGATCCACGTTTAGGCAGCAAGAAAAAAATTCCGCTGATCGTTGAACCAGCGAAGAAGCCGACTAAACAAGAGCGCAAGCTATCTAACGAACAAGAGTTAGAGATGCTTGAGAATGACGCTCAACTGAACACACTCCTAGATCGTATCGAAAATGGTGAAAACCTAGGTGCTGGTCTACAGAAGTTTGTTGATGAGAAACTTGATCGTATCGAACACCTAATGGGCCGCTTAGGTCTGCTAGAACCAGAAGACGATGAAGAAGAGATCTTCGAAGAAGCACCGGTTGCATCTAAGAAGAAAGCAAGCTCTGACGAAGACTTGCTATCTCAATTCGAAGATTTCGACTTAGACAGCTTTAAAGGTTAATAGCCAATGAACGTAACCTTATTAGCAATTGCTGGTGGAATTATCATTCTCGGCTTGGGCTCTTACGCAGGTTACCTTCTACTTCAAGTGAAGAAGCAGACGGAGTTGCAAAAGCAGCATCAAGCACTTGCCATTGAAAAACGTAACGCGACGATTTACGACAACGTAAATACTTTGTGCTTAGCGGGTATTCAAGGCCAGTGTGACTTACCTGAGATCAGTATCCGAGTGTGTATCATTATGGATAACGTTCAGGGTGATGAGCGTGTCGATTTTGATTCTGAGTATCCTGCTCTTTCTGAGCTGTACCATATCGTAAAAGATATGGCTCGCGGAGACGGAAGGCAGGAACTGACGAAGAAAGAGCGCATGCAGCAGAATCTCACACGCCATAAGGCGGAGACTCGCTTGAATGATGCGGTCATTGAAGATTTGAAAAGGTTGCAGGAGAAGGTTAAGCCTCTCAATAACCAAATCAACATTCAGATGATCTAGTCACTAAGACTTTTAAATATAGAGGCTTGTTTAACATTCCGTTTTTAGACGCGCTGCTTTTAATACCTATGCATTTAAGACTTTTCATCTTAAATGCATCTTGTTTTTAAGTCGCCTTATCTTTTAATAGACAATGTTAAATGAGCCTTCTTACCTTTTGCGTCTCGTTAATCCCGACGCTTTGTTAGTGATCAAGCTAGCAGTTCTGAGTTTTTGTCTAAAAAATTGATTTTGTCTTGGAACGACCTTACAGGTCGTGTGGCAAAATAACCCGTCTATATTTTAATGTATGTAAAATGATTTGAGAGACCTTAGGTTCTCGCGGATCTAAATTGGAAATACCGCTATGTCGAGCAAGCCAGTAACAACGAATCAGCAAATCGTTTGGGATCAAGAGATCTTAAACAAGTACAACTATTCGGGACCTCGTTACACCTCATACCCAACTGCGTTGGAGTTTCATGAAGCGTTTACCGTCGCTGATTACGACATGGCGTGTACTCAATATCCTGAGCGTCCACTCTCTCTTTACGTGCATATCCCGTTCTGCCACAAGCTTTGTTACTACTGTGGTTGTAATAAAGTCATTACTCGTCACTCGCATAAAGCGGATGAGTACCTTGATGTGATTGAACATGAAATCCGCCAACGCGCCTCTTTATTGAATGGCCGTGAAGTGACGCAATTGCACTTCGGTGGTGGTACGCCAACGTTCTTGACCAAAACACAAATCACTCGTTTGATGAGTATTTTGCGTGAAGAGTTTAACTTCACCGCTGACGCTGAAATCAGTATTGAAGTTGACCCGCGTGAGATTGAGCTAGACGTACTTGACCACCTGCGTAACGAAGGCTTCAACCGCCTGAGCATTGGCGTGCAAGACTTCAATAAAGAAGTGCAGAAACTGGTTAACCGTGAGCAAGATGAAGAGTTCATCATTGCGATGGTTAAACGAGCGAAAGAGCTAGGCTTCCGTTCAACTAACCTGGATTTGATCTACGGCCTACCAAAGCAGACTCAAGCTTTGTTCGCTGAAACATTGAAGCAAGTGTTAGAAATGAAGCCGGGCCGTTTATCGGTATTTAACTACGCACACATGCCTCAGCTGTTTGCGGCGCAGCGTAAGATTAAAGACGAAGATCTACCTGAAGCGAAAGAGAAAATGGCTATCTTGCAAGATACCATCGAGACGCTAACGGGAGCGGGTTACCAGTTCATTGGTATGGATCACTTCGCACTACCTGAAGATGAGCTAGCCGTAGCACAGCGTGAAGGTATTCTGCATCGTAACTTCCAAGGCTACACCACCCAAGGTGAAGCTGACTTAATTGGTTTCGGTGTTTCTGCGATTTCTATGGTTGGTGATGCTTACGCTCAAAACCAGAAAGAGCTGAAGAAGTACTACGCTCAAGTGAATGACCTGCGCCACGCGCTTTGGAAAGGTGTTGCTCTAGACAGTGACGACCTTCTACGTCGTGAAGTGATCAAACAGCTTATCTGTAACTTTAAGCTTGATAAAAACATGATCGAATCTGAGTTCTCGGTTAACTTTAATCGTTACTTCAAAGAAGATTTAGGGCTACTGCAAACCTTTATCAACGATGAGTTGGTTGAAGTTGACGACAAAGAAATCCGCGTGACTTTGCGTGGCCGTTTGTTGATTCGTAACATCTGTATGTGTTTCGATAAATACCTACGTGCTAAGGCTCGTCAACAGCAGTTCTCTCGTGTGATTTAATCGCTCGATTGAGAATAGAAACATAAAAAATGCCAGCATTATGCTGGCATTTTTGTATCTGTGTCTTGCTAACGGAAGACTTTCTACCTGACTAGGTGACACCCTTTTTGGTGCTTTGTTTGGTGTTAGTCAGGTCGGTTGGCCACTGATCAAACGGAACTGGACGACTGTATAAGAACCCTTGAGCCAGTGGGCATTTTAGTTGCTTGAGGAGTTCTGCCTGTTGCTGTGTTTCAACGCCTTCTGCCACTAAGCTCACTTTGAAACCTTTGGTGATGTTAACGATGGCCGCGACGATCGAGCTGTCTAGGTTCTCTTTTTCGAGCTTGCTGACGAAGCTGCGATCGATCTTCAGGCAATCAAATGGCAGTTTGTGTAAATAAGCCAGTGACGAATAGCCGGTACCAAAGTCATCAATTGCAATCGAGATGCCTAATGCTTTTAGCGTCAGCATGTTATCGATGATGGCTGGGTCATTGTCGACGATGCGTGACTCAGTGATCTCAAGTGTTAGGTTGCTTGCTGGTAGCTTGGTGTCACGTAGCGTGCCTTTTACTTGTTCAACAAAGCCACTTTCACTCAGTTGATCGACCGACAGGTTGACGTGAATAGAGAAGTCCTTGCTCCATTTTCCTGACTCAATCGCGATGGCAGTATCTCGACACGACTTATGTAGAATTTGCTTGCCGATATCGTAAATCAGCCCGCTCTCTTCAGCGAGAGGAATGAATTCAAGTGGTGAAATTACGCCTTCATCGGCTATCCAGCGTGCTAGAGCTTCAGCCCCAATGGTCGAGCCAGATTCCAGATCAATAATAGGTTGATAAAACGGTTCGAACTGTTGAAGTTCAATCGCTCGGTTCATCCGCGCCAGCATCTTAGTGCGATGTCTTGATGCTTTACCCATCTCAGGGCTGTAAATGCTGACACTAGCTTTGTCTTGTTTTGCGTTGCTCAAAGCAATGCTACTACTACGCAGCAATAGCGCAATGTCGTGGACGTTAGATACACCGACGACGCCCATCGATACCTTAATAACGACACTTTCTGATTCCATTGAAAATGGGGAAGCAAAGGTTTGAAGCAGGCGATTCGTCAGTAGTTGAGCTTCCTCGCTTTGGATGACGTTCGGGGCGTAAATGGCGAATTCATCACCGCCAGTGCGAGCTAATAGGTACTCGGATGGCAATGTGCCTCTTAAACGAGCGGCCGCAATGATAAGCAATTGGTCACCATTGTAATGACCAAGGCTGTCATTGATGTCTCGGAAGCGATCAATACCCACTAAATAAAGTGTGCCTTTTTCGTTTGCTGGGTTTTTCTTGGCAGCGTCGATAAAGCCTTCGCGGCTGTATAGTTTGGTTAATGAGTCATAGGTAAGCTGAGACTGTAATGCTTGAAAGGAAGCCTTTAAGTTGTTGGCCATTTCATTGAATGACTCCACCAACATGCTGGTTTCATAGATATGCCCTGTCTTTGGCATACTTGTGTCCCAATCGCCTTTAGCAAGACGCTTTGCCGCATCCGCTGTTGAGGTGATGGGTTGGGTTACGCGATTAAAGGCAATTAACCCAGCAATGACACCAATGCAACTCAGCGCTAGCCCGAGCAACCAACTGTTTCTTTGGTTTTCAGGTAGTTCACCGAGTAGGTTGCTTTCAGGGATCGACATACCAATAAACCAAGTGATGCCGTGCTCATCTTCATAAGGGGTGATCTGGTTGAAGTATCGTTCGTTGTCTAGGCGAAAGCTAAAGCGCTGCACGCCCAAATTATCGATTAGGTGAAATTGGTCTACGTAGCTCGCACTTTCACGTATTACCGGGTTAGCACTCTCTGATGCCAGTAAGCGTTGGCCCTTATTGGTTTTCCCTGTTCCCCAAGAGACCACGCTACCTCCGCCCGAGTGAGCGACCAAGCGTTGCTGCTTATCAATGATATAAACAGAGGCATCCGTTTTATCTTTGAGTTCTTTGAGAAACGCATTGAAGGTATTGATCTTAATGTCGCTAACGACGACGGCTTTGAATTCGTTGTCATCATAGATAGGGGCGAGGGCAGATAAGGTGATCTCTTGGCGTTCATCTGCATTGGCATAAATTGGCGACCATACAGCCTTTTTTTGCGTCGCAACGGGTGTGTACCAAGGGCGGACTCTCGGGTCGTAACTTGAAATCACAGATCGAATGTCTTCGCTGATCTTGCTGCCACGGTAAATGACCAGCTGATCGCTAGTACGCTCGTCTTGTACCATCAAGGTATAGCCGTTGTTAGCTTCTTTACGAAAACCGACATAGTTACCATCTTCAGAACCAAAGCCGATCACATCGAGTTGAGGTATAGCAGTGAAATGGTCTGAAAACGTATAAAGAATGTAGTCTTGGACCTTGCTAAGGTTTCCCGCTTGGTAAAGGTGGTGGTAGCCGATGTTATGGCTGAGCGAGAGGTTCGCGTGAAATGGCTTTTCTAAAAAGTTGGACAGGCTTTGATGAACATGGTCAGTCAGTGATGTCAGCTGGCGTGCACTAACATCACTCACCATCTCTTTGTAGCTTTGCTTTTGAGTGAAAACCATTACGCTCATAGTGAACAGAAAAATCATCACGAATGGCAGAACCACAGCAGTTCTCAAGGTAATTTGTGTTTTCAAAGACATCTTTAGCTACAACTTTAGTGGATGGCATACTTTAATTGTACCGACACTATTCAAACCAAGCGACCTTTTTTGGTTAAAAAAGTAGCTGCATCGAGAGTCATATAAGGTCTAGTACAGTTCTTTTAGTTTACGAGTTAGGGTGTTTCTTCCCCAACCTAAAACCTTGGCTGCATCCTGTTTATGACCATTGGTATGGTTGAGTGCAGCCTCTAGCAGTATACGTTCAAACTCTGGCAGCGCATAAGTTAGTAGCTCTTTTTCTCCTGAATCAAGCGCACATTTTGCCCAATTAGCCAGCAGTTGTTGCCAGTTGTCTCCTGTCCCTGAGGTCGTCACCACTTTTTCTTCCAACAGTTCTGGAGGCAAGTCTGAAGGGAGTATTTCACTGCCGCTCGCCATGACTGTGAGCCAACGACAGATGTTCTCAAGCTGACGTACGTTACCCGGCCAATTTAGCTGATTGAGCTTCATGATGGTCTCTGAGTGCAGTGTCTTCACTTCTACACCAAGCTCTTCAGCGGCGGATGCTAGGAAGTGGTGAGTCAGCTTTTCAATGTCCTGTTTACGTTCGCGCAGTGCCGGAATATGGATTCGGATAACGTTCAGTCGATGGAAAAGGTCTTCACGGAAACCACCGTCATGCACCAAGCGCTCAAGATCTTGGTGGGTTGCTGCAACGATACGAACATCAACCTTAACCGCAGAATGTCCACCGACGCGATAAAATTGGCCATCAGAAAGCACGCGCAGTAGTCGAGTCTGAATATCGAGTGGCATATCGCCTATTTCATCAAGAAACAGAGTACCGCCGTTGGCTTGTTCGAATCGTCCTTGGCGAACACTGTTAGCGCCAGTAAAGGCGCCTTTCTCGTGGCCAAACAGCTCTGATTCGATCAAGTCTTTAGGGATTGCCGCCATGTTTAACGCAATGAAGGGCTTTTTAGCTCTTGGGCTGTGACGATGCAGCGCGTGCGCGACTAATTCTTTACCAGTCCCCGATTCACCATTAATAAGAACCGAAATGGATGAACGAGACAAACGGCCAATAGCTCGGAAAACTTCCTGCATTGCCGGTGCTTCACCGATGATTTCTGGTGCGTTGGTGTCTTCGGCTACTTCGCTGGCTTGTTCTCGTTTTTGCTCTTGGCTATGTGCGATGGCTCGCTCTACTAGAGTCAGTGTCTCATCAATATCAAACGGCTTAGGCAGATACTCAAAAGCCCCTTTTTGATAAGCGTTCACCGCTGCATCGAGGTCTGAGTGCGCGGTCATAATGATCACTGGCAGGTCGGGAGAGCGCTGGTGAACTTGGTGTAACAGCTCAATCCCGTCAATGCCAGGCATGCGAATGTCGGACACCAAAACGTCTGGTGTCTCGCGCTCAAGAGCAAGCAATACGCTCTCAGCATCAGCAAATGTTTCACACTTTATATCCGCAGATGACAGTGTTTTCTCTACGACCCAGCGTATAGAACTGTCGTCATCGACGACCCAAACGTATCCCTTACTCATAATTCAATTCCTTTGCAGCCAAATCTATTGTGATAATCATTGTTGTTTTTATGATGTCTTTAATTTTTGTGTTACCGAGTTAAGCCTTTCGTCTCGCTGTCGAATCGCGAGGTTCTGTTGACCTAAATGGGTAGGTAAATCGTGAATGTGGTGTTACCCGGCCAGCTTTCAACATCAATTTTCCCATTGTGTTGATCGATCAGGTTTTGAGAAATCGATAGCCCCAGCCCTGTTCCACCTTCTCGTCCGCTGACCATTGGGTAAAACAGCGTGTCTTTTAAATCATCGGGGATGCCCGGACCGTTATCGCTGATCTCAATACGAGCTGCGAGTTTGTGTCGCTGCCCGTGAATATTTGCTTGATGCACCGTTCTGGTGCGAATGGTGATTTTGCCAGAATCTTGAGTCTTTAGAATCTGCGCTGCATTGCTCACGATATTGAGCATCGCTTGTTCAACCTGTGCCGAATCCATCAAGATGTCCGGTAGGCTCGGGTCGTAATCCCTTTCGATGGCGAGCGTTGAACCCGATTCGAGCTCTACGAGCTGCCTGACTTTCTCAAGTATCTGGTGAAGGTTCTCTTCTGATTTAGTCCCCGGCTTCTGTGGGCCAAGCAGACGGTCGACTAATGCTCTTAAGCGGTCGGCTTGCTCAATAATGATCTGCGTATATTCATTAAGAGACTGATCAGGAAGCATTTTCCCAAGTAACTGCGCCGCACCTCTTAAGCCACCGAGTGGATTTTTGATCTCATGTGCTAACCCGCGTACCAGCAACTTAGCCGCTTGTTGTTGTGCATGTTGGTTGAGCTCTTGGCTAAGGCGTCTTTGCTGGTCTATCTTGCGCATCTCAACCAATAACAGCGTCTCTCGCTGCCAAGATATTGGGCTAACCGTGACTTCAAGCATCAGTGGGCGGTTATCAACAACGAAGGTAACGTCACTGTCGGTAATGCTCTGGCCACTTTGTAGCGGTTGCGTCAGAAGCGCCAAATCAAGTGAAGCGTGTTGGATAAGTTGGCTCAGTGGATGATCAACGATGCGTCGTGCGCTCTGTGAAAAGAGCTGCTCAGCCGCCGGATTTGCGTATCGGACATACAATTGCTCATCGAGCATTAATGTCGAAGTCACCATATTGTCGAGAATGGCGCTGGAAAGATGGTGTGTATCTATGCTGTCGCTTTTGGCTGATCGATTCACTATTTCGTCCTTGAACTGGTGTTTTTCTCACTGCACCAAATTGGTGCGTAGCTAAGTTCAAGTATGGCGCATATCAACCAGAAGCTAAAGATAATTCATTAGAGTCGCTGAAAGCTGCTTCGATTAGGTGAAAAGTAGAGGTTATTTGGCCTCTTTTAACACATTGGCCTACTTGAGCGTCGCTCGATGTAAATACACGGTGACTGGACTAGTAGATGCAATAAGCTTGCCGCTTCTATGTGCTTGAATTGCAATGGTGTGAGTACCTCGATCGATACCTTTTAATTCCCAAATAGGCTGGGTCTGTGGGGCGCCATATCGACGGCCATCAAGCATCAATTGTAATTGCTCACCTATACCAAGCTTTCGGTTGAGTTCTATCTGAATCGGGATTAAGCCGCGATTACTACGAATGGTTTGATCATGAACTGGAGTCAACATGGTGAGGGCTAATTGAGTAGGAACCTCGCGCTTTGTGGTTTCGGTTTCTGCCTGAGTTTTGGCTGGCGTTGCCGTTTTAGTTGTAGAGGAAGCAGCAGCGTCAACCGGAGTTGAGGCCTCAAATTTAGGGGCGGGTGCTGAAGCTTGCACATCTGGCAGGCGAAGAGCCTCGGCATCTTGAGCGCTAGGGTTATCACTAAAGTGGAGCACGCCATCTTCATCTATCCAGGTATACACCGTTTGAGCAGAGCACGAGAGCGCGACTGTTAACCCGATTAGGAACAGTATGTTTTTCATATCTTTAGCCTCTTTTCACCGCTAGGTGATTTCACGTTTGGCGTTGGTTTTATTGTATTTAGCGCGACAGCCTCTGAGGGCTTTTGTTAAATGCCAATCACAGTAAGTTAATGCTCAGAAATAGCGCAGGAAAAAGGCTTGAGAACGAGGCAGCCCTGCTCGGCAAAAATAGTTTCGATAAGTAGTTATTCTACAATCAAAAAACCTAACGATGTTATCGAGTGTTTTAACAAGCTAGGCTGAGTAGTTATTTACTACGATTGGTATCTAGTATGGTACGAGGAAGCGGGGGGAGGGAGAATATAAAAAAGGCCCGCCTGCGAGGCGAGCCTAATATTTAGTCAGCGATTCTTACAAGGTTGCAGTAAGAAATGGCTTATCTCTACAGGAGATTAAACTGAGTAGTACAGTTCAAACTCAAGTGGGTGTGTAGCCATGTTCACGCGTTGTACGTCGTCAGATTTCAGAGTGATGTAAGAATCGATGAAATCGTCAGAGAATACGCCGCCAGCTGTTAGGAACTCACGGTCTTCGCTAAGCGCTGCTAGAGCTTCTTGTAGAGATTCTGCAACTGTTGGGATTTCAGCTGCTTCTTCTGCAGGAAGGTCGTATAGATCTTTATCCATAGCTTCGCCTGGGTGAATCTTGTTCTTGATGCCGTCAAGGCCAGCCATAAGCATTGCTGAGTAGCATAGGTATGGGTTAGCTGCTGGGTCACCAAAACGTAGCTCGATACGACGTGCTTTAGGGCTTGGTACTACTGGGATACGGATAGAAGCAGAACGGTTACGTGCTGAGTAAGCAAGCATTACAGGTGCTTCGAAACCAGGTACAAGACGCTTGTACGAGTTAGTTGATGGGTTAGCAAACGCGTTGATTGCACGAGCGTGCTTGATTACACCACCGATGTAGTAAAGAGCCATTTCAGATAGGCCGCCGTACTTATCACCAGCAAACAGGTTAACGCCGTCTTTTGCTAGAGATTGGTGAACGTGCATACCAGAACCGTTGTCACCAACTAGTGGCTTAGGCATGAATGTCGCTGTTTTACCAAATGCGTGAGCAACGTTGTGTACAACGTACTTGTAGATTTGAGTTTCATCAGCTTTCGCTGTTAGCGTGTTGAAGCGAGTAGCGATTTCGTTTTGACCCGCAGTTGCTACTTCATGGTGGTGAGCTTCAACAACTAGGCCCATCTCTTCCATTACTAGACACATTGCTGAACGGATGTCTTGAGATGAATCTACTGGAGCTACTGGGAAGTAACCGCCTTTAACGCCAGGACGGTGACCTTTGTTACCGCCTTCGATGTCAGAACCTGTGTTCCAAGCTGCTTCTACGTCATCGATCTTGAAGAAAGAACCAGACATGTCGTTTGAGAACTTAACGTCATCAAATAGGAAGAATTCTGGCTCTGGACCAACTAGAACTGTGTCTGCGATACCTGTAGAACGTAGGTACTCTTCAGAACGTTTAGCGATAGAGCGTGGGTCACGGTCGTAGCCTTGCATTGTTGCAGGCTCAAGGATGTCACAACGGATGTTTAGCGTTGCGTCTTCTGTGAATGGGTCCAGTACAGCAGATGCTGCGTCTGGCATCATTACCATGTCAGATTCGTTAATGCCTTTCCAACCAGCTACTGAAGAGCCGTCAAACATTTTGCCTTCTTCGAAGAAGTCTGCATCAACTTGGTGAGAAGGAATAGAGATATGCTGCTCTTTACCTTTTGTATCAGTAAAACGTAAGTCGATAAATTTAACTTCGTTCTCTTGGATCAGGGATAGTACATTTTCTACTGACATCTTGGATAACCTCCAGTGTTATTAATTCGGTATTAGCTCGATTCGGTTGAAACTAGCATTGATTAATGTCTATAAGTGCATTAATCGATGCTGATTTATCTATAGCCAAAAACGTGCCAAAAAAATTATTCCATTAATTTCAATGTTTTACTTGTTTTGCGGTTTTGCTTAATCTACTTTTTGCACCAAAATGATCTCTGTTTGCACTTTATTGGTGCAACCGTTTGTCTGTGCACCAATATGAGACAATAAGCGAACACCATTCAGCAATGAATTGCCTAAGTTGTCAATCCACTTTTGTCATTTTGCCGGAGATTTGGCTTGTGACTCGCGCGTGATGCTTTTTTAGAATCCTACGAATCGGGCTACCCAACACTGTACTGAATCAAAGTTAAGAGGATATGAATCGCTAACTAAGAAAAAAGCCTTGGTTCAGATCACATATTTCTGGGTTTTTGTCTAGAATCTGGTATATTATTGACCGTTTTTTAAATCAAGCTAGCGGTTATTATCCAAACTTTTGAGATAAGTGACGGCTACTTTTATGAGTGAATCGAGAATCCATGTCTACTCCACAGATTGATAAGTTAAGAAATATCGCGATCATCGCGCACGTTGACCACGGTAAAACGACTTTGGTTGATAAACTGCTACAACAGTCAGGCACTCTTGAGTCTCGTGGTGAAGCTGAAGAGCGTGTCATGGATTCGAATGACATCGAAAAAGAGCGTGGCATTACCATTCTTGCTAAGAACACAGCAATCAACTGGAATGATTACCGCATCAACATCGTAGATACTCCGGGACACGCGGACTTCGGTGGTGAAGTTGAGCGTATCATGTCTATGGTTGACTCTGTTCTGCTTATCGTTGACGCAGTTGATGGCCCAATGCCTCAAACTCGTTTCGTAACGCAAAAAGCATTCGCACACGGTCTTAAGCCAATCGTTGTAATCAACAAGATTGACCGCCCAGGCGCTCGTCCTGATTGGGTTATGGATCAAGTATTCGACCTTTTCGACAACCTAGGTGCTACTGATGAGCAACTAGACTTCACAGTTGTTTACGCTTCAGCTCTAAACGGCTGGGCAACAATGACTGAAGGCGAAACTGGCGAGAACATGGAACCATTGTTCCAAGCTGTTGTTGATACAGTAGACGCGCCTGCAGTTGACCTTGACGGTCCACTACAAATGCAAATTTCGCAACTTGATTACAGCTCTTACGTAGGTGTTATCGGTGTTGCTCGTGTTACTCGTGGTTCTGTTAAACCAAACCAACAAGTAACTATCGTCAATGCAGAAGGCAAAAAACGTAACGGTAAAGTAGGTACAGTTCTTGGTTACCTAGGTCTTGACCGTCACGAAGTTGAGCAAGCTAACGCTGGCGACATCATTGCAATCACTGGTCTTGGTGAGCTGAAAATTTCAGACACTATCTGTGACGTAAACAATGTTGAAGCAATGACTCCGCTTTCTGTTGATGAACCAACAGTAACAATGACGTTCCAAGTAAACACTTCTCCGTTCGCGGGTAAAGAAGGTAAGTTCGTTACTTCACGTAACATCCTTGAGCGTCTAGAGAAAGAACTAGTACACAACGTTGCACTACGTGTTGAAGAAACTGATAACCCAGATCGTTTCCGTGTTTCAGGTCGTGGTGAACTTCACCTATCTATCCTGATCGAAAACATGCGTCGTGAAGGTTTCGAGCTAGCTGTATCTCGTCCAGAAGTTATCATCAAGAAAGACGAAGATGGCAACCTAACTGAACCGTTTGAAACTGTGACTATCGACGTGCTTGAAGAGCACCAAGGTGGCATCATGGAAAACATCGGTCTACGTAAAGGTGAGCTAACTGATATGTCTCCAGATGGCAAAGGCCGTGTTCGCATGGACTTCATGATGCCTTCTCGTGGTCTTATCGGTTTCCAAACTGAGTTCCTAACTCTAACGTCTGGTTCTGGTCTTCTTTACCACTCATTTGATCACTACGGTCCTCACAAAGGCGGCGTAATCGGTCAACGTAACAACGGTGTTCTAATCTCGAACGCAACTGGTAAAGCTCTGACTTACGCACTATTCAACCTACAAGAACGTGGTCGTCTATTTGCTGAGCACGCGGATGAAGTATACGAAGGTCAAATCATCGGTATTCACAACCGTTCAAACGACCTAACAGTAAACTGTCTGAAAGGTAAGCAGCTAACGAACGTTCGTGCATCTGGTACTGATGAAGCACAGGTTCTTTCGCCACCTATCCGTCACACTCTAGAGCAAGCTCTTGAGTTCATCGACGAAGACGAACTAGTAGAAGTAACGCCAGTAAGCATTCGTATCCGTAAGAAGCTTCTTACTGAAAACGAACGTAAGCGTGCAGCACGTCCAGCTAAGGCTTAATTGCCAGCTGACTAGCTTCTAGCTAACAAGCAATACGTTTTAGAATAAGTAAGAAAGCCCCGAGTAGCCTAGCTGCTCGGGGCTTTTGTTTTTTAGTTTGTTTAGATACGGTTAAACGAGATTTCGTCATCCTCAAGAGGGAGGAACGACCGAGTTGGGGATCTAGCTTTTGATACCTAAGTAACGCTCAACGAATTGAAGCCGTTCTTCGACTGGCATAAACGGCACTTCAACCACCTCATAGCCAAGTTCTTGGTAGACTCTTTCTAAAGCGTGGTGAATCTCTAGCGCTTCCTCAAACGGATAAGGTCTCACATCATCTTGTACATAAATTGAAGCCTCAGGGCGACAGAACAACACTTGGGGGTGATAACCTTGGCTCGCTTCTCGGTAGGTTGTGTTTATCTCTAGTTTCGCCTGAGCCAAATAGCCACAAATGTCTGGAATAGCGCGATCGAGAAAGGCAATCGGATGTTGATTGGCTTGGTCTTTTTGCTCGCTCATCACACCTAAACAAAGCTCAGCAAAGCCGGGAAGGTCTACCCAAGGCAAGATACCGTTTTCAAGCTGACTTTGCTGTTCTATTAACTGGCGAGAGGACTCTGCGAAGGTGGGGTAACTCGCACCAGCCAACGCATTTATCAGTATGGTTTTTCCGGCACCAGGGCCGCCAGTTATAATGATTGGGTTCATACGGGCTTATCTTTATTTGTGCCTACGGGCGTTATTTCTGGTTTAGTTGAGCAAGGAACTTATCCGATTCGGCGATCGCAGCATTCATCTGTTCTATTGCGTAGGCGATGTCTTTTTCTAAGCTCATAAACTCACCTTGCAGCGAGTCGACAGCGCTCGCATTGAGGTTGTGCTTCAAGTAAAGCGTGTTGTCGCGAAGGGTATTGAGCACTGGGTCCATTTTCTTCTCGGCGCGCTTCATTGCTGACAGCATCGTTTGGTAAGACAATTTAGTTTCACGAAGCTTTTGCTCGCTCGAGCGGCGCAGTGAATCACTGGTGTAGAGATCTAACTCACTCTGCCACTCTTCAAACAGCGCATCCGACACATCTTCAATCGCAGCAATGCGGTCACTGACATTTTGCGCGGCTTTCTCGCTGTCTTGGTATTTATCGTTGATTTGGTTGTACATGTCTTCAAGGTCGCCGCCACTGAAATTAGTCAGGCTACTCAAGGCTTCAAGTGCGCTGGTAAACTCTTCCTGAGCATCCTGCTGTGACTCTTTAGCGTCTTCCACTCTATCAACCATAATGTCACGCTTGTGATAGCCCACTTGCTCCATTGCGGAGTAATAAGCTGATTGGCATCCAGTAAGAGTAAAAATAGAGAGGACTATAACTATTAAATAAGGCATCCTAGTTTCCTATAGTTAAGTAACGGAATATTAATTAGGACTATGAACGAGTTACAAGGGAGTTACAAGTTGAAGATAAAAAAGGTCGCCACACTCAGTATTCAGTTTTCTCGCTATCTTTTGGCGCGAATGACGCACGATAGAGTCAACGTGAATGCGGGCTACTTGGCGTACATTACTTTGCTCTCGATCGTACCGATGTTGACGGTTCTGCTCTCTATCTTGTCATCATTTTCCATCTTTGCTGATGTTGGTATCGTGATTCAAAACTTCGTTATTATCAACTTTGTTCCAGCGTCAGGAGATGCGGTGCACGGTGCCTTGCTCGAGTTTGTTGCCAACACGGGTAAGATGACGGCGGTCGGTAGTGTGTTCTTGTTCATTGCGGCACTGATGTTGATCTCGAATATCGATAAGAACCTAAACTACATCTGGCGTGTTAATGAGAAGCGACGTGCGGTATTGTCGTTCTCAATGTACTGGATGGTGCTAACACTTGGGCCGATCTTGGTTGGGGCGAGTATTGCTGCCACTTCGTATGTGACATCGCTCAGTCTGCTACAAAATGAAGTCGTATCTGGCGCCTTTAATACCGTAATTCGCAAACTGCCTTTGATTCTCTCTTTCTTTGCGTTTTTCGGTCTGTACCTGTTGGTTCCCAACAAAAAGATACACTTTTCTCATGCGGCTGCAGGTTCTCTAGTGGCGGCTCTGTTGTTCGAACTCAGTAAGAAAGGCTTCGCGGCCTACATTACTCAATTCCCTTCTTACCAGTTGATTTATGGCGCATTGGCGGCAATACCAATTCTTTTTGTCTGGGTTTATTTGTGCTGGTTGATTGTGCTGGTGGGTGCTGAGGTGACCGCTGCATTGGGTGAGCAGGAACAGTGGAGTGACTCGAAAGAAATGGTACACTCGTCGGATAAAGACAAAATCACAGAGCAAGGAAACAACAGTGATAGCACTGATCCAGAGAGTAAGTGAAGCTGCCGTCCGTGTTGATGGCGAAGTAGTTGGTGAGATTGAACAAGGCTTATTAGTTTTGTTAGGCGTAGAAAAAGGTGACGACGAAGCCAAAGCCAAACGTTTGATGGAACGAGTGACCACTTATCGTGTCTTTGGAGACGAAGACGATAAAATGAACCTCAACGTGAAGCAAGTAGAAGGTAAGGTATTAGTGGTGTCTCAATTCACTCTGCCGGCCGATACCAAGAAAGGGACTCGAGCAGGGTTCTCTCGTGGTGCTCACCCAGAAGATGCTGAGCGTCTTTATAACTATTTCTCTGACCAGTGTGAATCAGTGTTACCAACGGAACGTGGCCGATTCGCAGCCGACATGAAAGTGTCTTTGGTTAATGATGGCCCAGTGACATTCTGGCTGCAGGTTTAGGCTTAAAGGAATAAGCATGTTTAAACTCATAACACCAACCACCGAAAATCAGCTAAACAAGTATTACCATTTTCGTTGGCAGATGCTCCGTGAACCTTGGCGAATGCCGGTAGGTTCTGAGCGCGATGAATATGACCCAATGAGTCACCATCGCATGATTGTTGATGGTCGTGGTCGCCCGATGGCGATTGGTCGTCTGTATATCACCCCAGATCTGGAAGGTCAGATCCGCTATATGGCGGTGAAGAAATCTCGCCAAAGTAAAGGCATGGGTTCGTTGATTCTAGTCGCACTTGAGTCATTGGCTCGCCAAGAGGGTGCTAAGCGCTTGGTGTGTAATGCACGTGAAGATGCGATCTCATTCTATGAGAAGAATGAATTTGAACGTCGCGGTGAGATTAACGATCAACGTGGCCCTGTGCGTCACCAACAGATGGTTAAGCATCTTGACCCAATGGCAGACGTTCTACGCAAGCCTGAGTGGTGTAATGAGCTTCAGCAGCGCTGGGAACATCAGATCCCGATCAGTGACAAGATGGGCATCAAGATCAACCAATACACGGGTTACCAATTTGAGTGTAGTGCTCAGCTGAATCCTAACTTGAACCCTCATAACACCATGTTTGCAGGATCTGCCTTTACCTTAGCGACCTTAACTGGTTGGGGGATGACTTGGCTATTGATGAAAGAACGCGGGCTGACCGGTGATATCGTGCTGGCAGACAGTAATATTCGTTATCGTCACCCAGTTGAGCAAAACCCTGTTGCCTCTACTTCATTGGATGGGATCAGTGGCGACTTGGACCGCCTCGCGTCAGGAAGAAAGGCACGTATCATCATTCACGTGACCATTCATAGCGGCGATGTGGAAGCGGTAGAGTTTACGGGAACCTATATGCTGATCCCTGATTATAAGAAAATACTATCGACGGATAGCAAGGCGAGTGAATAACTTCACGCTCGCTTGATGATAGATAGAATTATTGATTGAAAGCGCTACTCCTGAGGAGTGGCGCTTTTTTGTGGTTCATCGCGGCTTTCCGGGGAAAGCCGCTTTTATCTTCAAGAAGAAGTAGTC
>NZ_JBFSUR010000028.1:0-76478 GCF_041467535.1 Vibrio sp. 10N.247.311.47 | reverse complement strand
TCGCTTGACTCCCCAATCCTTTTCCTTGGAAACGATGGTCAATCATGACGCGCCACACGTACAAATGATCCTTTTGAAAGTGATCATCGAACTTGTCGAGTAGTCTTGGATCGATAAGAGAGATGAGCCCTGCTGGCTTGTCGTCTAAATAAATGCCGTAACTGACGCTATCGTCGTTGAAACTCGCCTCTGCAAGCCATTCTGCGTTATTAGCAATGAGATGTTTTTGGGACTCTTCCACAGAGAGGTCGATAATGTCATCGATGGTGTTACCGTTTATTTTTAAAAAGCTAACGTTATTCATGGTCATCTCCCTTGGATAGGTATTTATCTAAAACTATTTGCGCAATATAAAGATCTTGATAGGCAATTCCTGAGCTATCAAAAATAGTAATGTCGTTTTTGTTCCTTTCTTTTAATTGAAGCTTGTCACCGATCTGATAGATCTCTTTATCTGGCGCATGCTGGAACTCACCAATCGTTTTGGACTGAGATAAATAATCACAATAGAGGGTGGCGTTCTCAAATAGCGATGGTGGAAGTTCCTGTTTTCCTATTTTATCTGCTCCCATTGCAGAAATATGAGTTCCAGGTTTTACCCATGAAGATTCAAACAAAGGAGCGGTGGACGCTGTAACGGTAACAATAATATCTGCGCTTTCACAGGCTTCTTGAGCGGATTTGATGTCTGTTGTTAACCCTTCTTTGCTTAGCTCTTTCGCTAGTTGGTTGGCGTTAGTCTGATTTCTACCAACAATCAGGACTTTAGATAGATTCCTAACTTTTGAAATGGCAAGCGCTTCGTATTTAGCTTGATGACCTGTGCCAAATAACGCGAGTACAGATGAATCTTGTCTCGCCAGTAGATCAACAGCGATGGCATCAGCTGCTGCAGTTCGGTAGGCATTGACCAAACTTGCTGACAAAATGGCTTTCATTTCCCCCGCATCCGGTGAAAGAAGAAAGATATGAGTACCATGGTTCGGTCGCCCAAACTGATTATTGCAAGGCCAATAGCTTCCCATTTTCCAACCAAGTAATTGATTTGTGCATGCTGATTTGAGTGAAAACATTGAGCCTTCGATCGGGCCTGATGCGTTAACGACCGGAAATATTGATGAGTGCTGATCTTGTACTGAAGAAAATGCCGCTTTGACCGCTTTGTATGCCAGCTCGTGAGAAATTAACGCTGCTGTCGTTTTTTCATCTAGATAAATCATGTTTACCACCCTGAAACACGTTGCCATTGCTCAATTTGACCCTCGACCAAGTCAAAGACATAGTATTTACTGTGCATCGCGCTTGTAGAGCATGCATGATTTGGGACGATGTGTACTCTAGAACCAATGGGAAAACATTCGAAGTCGATCTCGCTTCCAGAAGCCGCTTCGAGTATGCCGTGTTCTTGATTTACCTGCACTACTTTCAGTATTTGACTCTCTTGGCCATTCGGTTGGAGAACCACGCCATAACATTGTTCGTCATGACCTTTATCTAAAGAAAGAGCCATCCATCCAGCATCAACAAATATTTGCCCCCTCGATTTGTTGTGTCCAATAACACTACTTACTACTGAGATTGCGATATCGTTTAAAGTACATACTCCAAGCCGATGCATCACTAAGTCAAACAATGAATAGACGCCAGCTCTGACTTCTGTGATTCCACTTGTGTTTGTGTATGAGCATGCCGTCGGGGTAGAACCCACGCTGACTATTTCGCAGTAAATCCCAACCGACTCGAGGCGTTTCGCCGCAAGTTGTGCAGTCGCTACTTCATTACTGGCGGATTGGTTTAACGCTTCTCGAGACTTACAGTGGTAAGACTCACCTGCGTGGAGCATCACCCCTTTAAAATTGCCCAAACCCTTACCTAAGCTCTTAGCCATTGCAATCAGGGCTTCGGAATCTGCACTTACTCCACCTCGGTGTCCGTCGCAATCAATCTCTATCAGGCAGCTAATAACACACCCACGTTCTTGACAGTAGGCGTTAACGAAATCGACTTGTTCCATGCTATCAAGTAAAACCACAATACTCATACCACGTTTCAGTAGCAGTTCGACTCGCAATAGCTTTTCTTTTGATATGCCAACAGCATAGAGAATGTCTTTACAACCATAACTGGCAAGCTGTTCTGCTTCTTCAAGGGTGGATACAGTGATTGGATCCTCTATAGAGTCAATTAAGTACGGAAGCGCATCTAACGATTTTACGGTCTTAAAGTGGGGCCTTAGTGGTGTGCCTAGTTTCGACATATGGCTGCGCATTTGAGCAAGGTTGCTCAAAAATTTTTGTTTATCCAAATAGAGAAATGGTGTGCCGATGGCATTGTATTTTTTTTCTAAATCAGGGTGTTCCGTATGCTTAATCATTTCATTTACCTAAACTTGCAAAGTGAAGTTAACTATTGATGAAATGATTATGAAGTAGGAAGAAGTTGAATTATATTAACAAAAATCTACTTATACATTAGGTTGGAAGTTAATGTTGACGACAGAAGATATTCGATTTCTTGTGGTAGTTTCTAACCATAGAACATTGGCAGATGCGGCTCGTACGCTCAATATAACGCCACCATCAGTCACTCAGCGTATTCAACATATCGAAAAGAAGCTATCGCTTAAGTTACTTCAACGGCCTTCGCGCGTGGTTAGCTTAACAGAAGAAGGGCGCGTTTTAGTTGATACTGGTATTTCGATCCTTGAAGATTTGGACGAGCTCACCGATAAACTCAATGAAAGCAGAGGGGATGTCAGTGGTTGTCTAAGAGTATTGGCGCCCCTTGGCTTTGGCAACGATGTGATAGCCCCTTTATTAGGTGAGTATAAAAAAGCTCATCCTCGCCTAGAGGTGGAGCTAGAGTTATCAGATAAGCCAAACTGGGCCAACCATCATAAATGGGACATTATCATCTACATTGGTCACCTGACGGATTCCAGCCTTAAGATGGTGAGTTTAGCCCCAAACAAGCGCTTTGTTTGCGCTTCGCCCGAGTATTTATCACGTTATGGACAGCCTGAAACTCCGCAAGATCTTAAGAAGCATCAATGTATTGCGTTGAGAGAAAATAATGAAGATGTCACGTTGTGGAGCTTTACTCATACAGTCTCAGGATCCATAGAAAATGTTCGAATTCGTCCTTCACTTGCAAGTAATGAGGGCAGAGTGATTAAAGACTGGGCCTTAAGAGACTTAGGGATTATCATGCGATCTGAATGGGATATTCAATCACAGATTGATAGTGGTAAATTAGTGCGATTATTGCCAAATTATGAGCTTCCAAATGCCGATATTGTTGCCCTCGTGAGTTCTGCTGCGCATGAGAGGTCAGCGCGAGTCACTGGCTTTTTATCTCTATTAAAAGATCAATGCCAAAAAGCGCCGTGGTTAAGTTGATAGTATGTTGTTATCAGAGGTGTGCTAGCGCCGATCATGGCAAACACACCTTTGCCCCAAGACGTGTTTAGTGCGCATGAAACCAACATGAGATTTATTTGTGCAACAAGCTGCTGCACAATTAGTAAATTGCCTGCTTCATCGAATGTCCAACAGGCTGCTGGACAAACTCCAACCCCAATTTTGCAACAGCCTGTTGCAAAATTCACTATGAAGCACTTCTGCCCCAAAACAATTTAGAGTGTTTGCTTAGTTTAAAAATGTTATTGGTGATTTACTTTATCTTTTTTCATATATGTCTTTAATACATTCTTTTTTGGGTTAGAACGGTATGCTTTCTTCGAATAGGGCTTGTTTTTCGGGTGCTACGCGCTGAGCATAGTAATTCAAGATAGGTGGGCGCGGAGAATTTTCTATTAATATTTTTTTATCTTCGAGTAGAATTATTAATTCTACATATGTCTTAATTGATAAAGAACAAGGACTTATTGTGTAATTTGGCTGAGCTGAGATCTCAAGAAATGAGTCACGCATTTAATACATACTGGAATTAATCAAAGCACCATCAACTCTAAGTATTGGTCTATGAACACACTTCATCTAAAAGCACTGTTATTAGCCGTAGAAACTGGATCGATTTCTGCCGCGGCACGTAAGCTGGGTAAAAAGCAATCTCAGGTTAGTCAATGGATTTCTGATCTGGAAATCGATCTGGGGGTTAACTTCTTTGACCGAACAGGAAATAAAACCACTTTGAGTAAAGACGGGGAACGTTTACTTCCCCATCTTACTCATACACTGAGCCACCTTGATAAGTTTGTCCAAGGTGCTGAAATGCTTATGCAAAATGAGCCGACTGTACTGACCATAGGGATTGAAAACTACATCCCTGACATTGTGTTTACGCAACCTCTAGCCTCTGTTTTAGATTTACCCCATTTGAGTGTTGAGGTCTATCGCGATGAAAGAACCCAACTGGAGCAAGACTTAGGCGATGGTCATGTAGATGTCATAATTACCCATGAGTCGGAAACTATTCATCACAAACATTTCGATTATTGCCGTCTAGGGTACTATAGAGAAATTCTAGTCTGTAGTCCTGACCATCCACTGGCTCAGTTATCTCACGTTACCAGTAAGGACTTGAGTGAATACCGCGAGTTAGTATGGGGTGAAGTAAGTAGCGAAGACAACGATGGTTTTAGCCCGTGTTACTGTGTGTTCTCAGATATCGATCCCCTCATAGCTATGCTCAAACACAATAAGGGATTTGCGTTTTTACCAGAGGAGTGTGTTAGCACGCAAATCGAAAACGGCCTACTGGTTGCTCTCAAATGCGACTTCGAACTCTCTGGCATTGACCGAAAAGTTGAGCTGTGTTGGCGCAACGGACTAACCCTTTCTGAAAGTGGGAGTATGGTAATTAAAGCCTTTAAACACTACCATCTTCTGCCCCAGAAACACCAATACAAGTAGCGAATTAGTCAGACGCTGCGATAAGCGCATCCCACCAATCATAGATATACAGGGAGGCGTAAATAGGTAATAGCGCCCATAGCAATGGATCGTCCCATACCGTTGATGTGGTGCCAATAGCCGCTATCGCCAAGATCATAAGCTCAGAAATACCAGTAAAGAGAAGTAGCTTAGTGAAGTGAACCAGAATTCGCTGAATCTGATTAGCAAGCTGAGTTTTCTGGTATGTCGCTTCAAACACGCCAATAATACCAGCAGCCATCATGAGCCCAATAACGGCTAAAATCGCCGACTGATTACCATGTTCCATATCGCGCATGCTATCGAAGGTGCAGCTAAACAGTACCGGGACAAGGATCACCAGCAGTATTAGTTGTTTCAGGCTCACTTCAATATAGAAACGTTTACGTAGCACTCTTACCTCCGTGGAAAAAATAAGGTGCCGGAAACATCCTGCACCTTTTTAGTTACTCTTCTGAGTCGAAAACTATATCACCCTGTAACATTGTCATTAAGATCTTAGTGTCGGCAATCTCACCTACCCGCAAGCGGGTAATATCATGTTCCAAAATGGCAAAGTCTGCTGATTTTCCGACTTCTATCGAACCTGTAATATCACTGATTCCCAAACTTTCTGCGGCGTTGGTTGTGTAAGCATCAATCGCTGAATGAATATCCGGCAATCCCGTTTTACCCATTTTAAGGCTATTGGCGATACCAACTAACGGATTGATATCATGCACATTCCAGTCACTACTCAAAGAGACGTTAGCCCCTGTATCAAAGATGGCTTTCAGGTTCATCATGGCTCTGGTGCGTTTAGCACCAAGAAAAACTTCTGCCCATTTGTGATCATGGTAAGCCACATAATCAGAGCCAACCTGAAAATCTGCCGTTACATTCAGCTTGGCAAAACGCGGGACATCTTTTGAGTTCACCAGCTCCACATGAGTTAGTGTATAAGGTTTATCTGCGCCTTGACTGCGAACATATTCGATAGCATTCAGTGACTCACGAATACCTCCATCACCTATAGCATGAATATGAGCGCTATAACCAATTTGATTTAACTCATCAAGCCAGATTTTCATTTGCTGCGGTGGAATATAGTTGATGCCGTATGGCTCGTCAGGAATATAGGTGTCTAGATACGGAGCCAGTGTTTTTGCAGTTCCGTTAATGAAAATACCATCGCTATACATTTTCACCTGATCCACCAGTAGCAAACGAGATTTGTCGCTGGATTGAATTTTCTTTAAAAATGTAAGCTGGGGTTCCATGGAGTCGGCCGGGTAAATCCACGGGCGAAGCGATACACGAGCCGTTAAGTTTCCTTTTTCTTCAGCTTGTTTCCACACTTCATACCAGCCACGTTTCCAATATAATCGACCGTCACCAATTGTGGTTATACCATGAGCGGCCGCTTCTTCAAGGCCTGCCATTAAGCCTTCGTAACTTTGATCAAATTGGCTCTCTAAGCTGTTCCATGCCATCTCCATAACAATATCGCCCGCATTATCAAGCAAAATGCCATTGAGTTCTCCAGTTTCATCGTCTTTAAGAATCTTGCCGCCTTGCGGTTCTTGGGAGTGTTTGGAGATGCCTGCTTGCTTAAGGGCTGCTGAATTCACCCACATGGAGTGGGAAGTCTGCTCCATAATCACCACTGGTTGATCCGGGAAAATACGGTCAATCACTTCTAAAGGTGTATAACGGTTGTCTTCACTTAGGATTGCATCAAGAGAAAAGCCATAACCCATTAGCCATTCGTTCGACTTAGCTTGCTTACGACACGCTTTTAGATAGGGGATCTGCTCTTCCAGTGAAGCATCCATATTCAGCTCACAATTGCCCCCTGCCTCCGAAGCCGCTTCAAACACATGGTTGTGGTTATCGATAAAACCCGGCATCACAAAAGCTTGTTCAACATTGATAATGTTAGTTGTCGAGGTCCGATAGGCATTGACTTCGGGTGTATTACCAACATACACAATATTACCATCGTAAATCGCGATAGCATCTGCATCGTCGTAACCGTAAATCTTGGCGTTAGTGATAATCACATCCGCTTGTTCAGCAGCAAGAGAAATTGGACTCATGGTTAAGCTCGCTATTAATGCAAGTGAGTAAACTCGGTTCATATATTGATCCTTTAATGTCCCACAATATCTGTGAGTATAGGAAGTAGGTGGTTTGAAGAAAGTCTACAGTAGTCAAAAAATAAATGAAAAATAGTGAGTATTAGAATCTTGGGGTAGTCTGCACAAATCAGATTTCAAGTTACTTATTCTTATATATTGCACTCTTGTTAAAGCAATTAATCTAACAAAGTATTGTCCAAAAATGAGTTGCGCTAATTTCCCTCACACCCCAACACTGCGACAAACGCATCCAAATACTTTTCTATAGTTAAATCCGCAGAAACGGGCGGTAGTTCTACAGTAATGCACGGTAGGTTTCTTTCCTGACACCATGTGCCGAATGAGCCTGGGGTTTCGTAATCGACGTCTTCAACGAGCGGCAGGTTGAATTGCTTACCTAGCCAAGTGGTGAGTTCTGATCGATCGGGGTCATCGACCATGGCGAGTGGTTCGTGAAAAGAGAGGACGAATTTAGGTTGGCGCTGTTCGATGAGGTTTATGAGCGATTGCACTTCAGGTTCAAGTTGTTCGGCTTGCCCGGTTTTCACTTTTACATCTCTGACTGGTGTGTGGGAGCTCCAGCGATACACTGTGCCGTTTTCTGTCCAGTTTTGAGTTGGGAAGGCGCGGTTCAGATCGACTTGGTTGGCGTTGGCGCGAGTGCCTAATTGATTGCCATCTGGGTTCATCGACAGGATCACATCGTGTCTCAAGTTGGCGGCTGGCAAGCTTCTCAGCGCACAAGATAATCCTGCAATAGAAGCGGTTTCATCACCGTGTGTGCCTGCTAAGATCAGCCCGCGAGACTCGCTTTCTATTTGCGCGGGGAAATAGAGCAAGGGTGCGCCCAATACTGACTTTCCATATGTTAGCGGCTTTATTGAAAATGCAGCTCTTTCTGTTCTTGGAATTAAACTCACCTTTATCTCCTGATTGATCAAGTACTATCAAGTATTAACGATTACACAAACTTACTTAAATAAACTAAAGCGTTAAAACTCGTCAACCGTCGCATTGTTAATTTTATTACTTGCTTCAAAGATAGGCTAGGAGAGCAAAAACATATGGATTTTAAGAAACATTCAACGGCTTTACTCATTTCATCTCTATTGACCCCTTTTATCTCAGTAACTGCCGTTGCTGACACATTGCCTGCGGGAACTTCTCTGGCGAAAGAACAACATTTAGTTCGTGCTAACGATGCAGAAGCGGCGACGCTTGACCCTGCGAAAGCAGAAGGCCTGCCAGAAATGCACATTCTACGTGACCTATTTGAAGGTTTAGTGATTCAAGATCGCGATGGCAATATCACCCCAGGTGTTGCACAGTCTTGGGAAACCGAAGACAACCAGACGTTTGTATTCCACCTACGTAAAGACGCGCAGTGGTCGAATGGCGATCCGGTGACGGCCGATGATTTGGTGTATGCGATAAGACGCGCGGTAGACCCTAAAACGGCATCGCCAAATGTGTGGTACCTAAAGCTTACTCAAATCAACAATATCGCTGACGTAGCCGAAGGCAAAAAGCCAGTTGAAGAGTTAGGTATCTCTGCAGTCGATAAACACACGGTGAAGTTCGAACTCGATAGTAAAGTGCCTTACTTTGTGGCGATGACGGGCCACACATCCATGATGCCAGTGCACAAAGCAGCCCTAGAGAGTAGCGACAAGCCGTGGAGCGATCCTAAGCAATTTGTTGGTAATGGAGCATTTGTGCTAGACGAGTGGGTGGTGAACGAGCGCATTGAGCTGAAGAAGAACCCGAAATATTGGGACAGTTCAGATACGCATTTAACCGAAGTGACTTACATTCCGTTTGAGAACCAGAATGCCTCGATTAACCGTTATGCGGTGGGCGAGGTCGATATTACTTCGGACGTGCCGACACACATGGCGCAGCAGCTTAAAACCAAATACCAAGATGCGTTTACCACAGTGCCTCTGCTGTGTACTTATTACTACGCATTCAATACTACGAGACCACCTTTTGATGATGCGCGGGTACGTAAAGCCGTCTCTTATTCCATGATGCGTGACGTTATCACCAATGGTGTTACTCAGGTCGGCAACTTACCGGCTTATACCTTTGCTCATGAGTACACGGCTGGTTTTGATGCGACACAACCTGAATACAGTACTTGGACTCAGAAGGAGCGTGATCAAAAAGCAAAAGAGCTACTGAAAGAAGCGGGCTACGATGCGTCTAATCCGTTGGACTTCAAACTGCTTTACAACACCAGTGAATCGAACAAGTCCATAGCAGTGGCGATTGCATCAATGCTGAAAGGCAACTTAGGTGCACAAGTTGAGCTTGAAAACCAAGAGTGGAAGTCTTACTTGGTGTCACGTCGCCAAGGTGATTTCGATGTAATGCGCGCCTCTTGGTGTGGTGACTATAACGAAGCATCAACCTTCTTGAGCCTATTGCGCTCTGGTTCTTCGGGTAACTTTGCTCGTTACAATAACGACAAGTACGACGCAGCAATGGACAGCGCCTTAGCTGCAACCAGTGAACAAGATCGCCAAGGTTTCTATGATCAAGCAGAACAGTTGTTGGCAGAAGATATGCCGATCGCACCAATTTACTACTACATGCAGGCTCGCCTAGTGCGACCAAGTGTCGGTGGTTTTGCGAAAAACAATGTGGAAGGGCGTATCTACTCTAAGGATCTCTACATCAAAGAGTAATTGCGTTTGATTCACACGGCGATATACCGCTAAAACATGAAATAGAGAAAAGGGACGTTGATCATAAATATCTGATCAACGTCCCTTCGTCATTAATCTGTAACGGTAAGCGCAAAAAACTGAAACCTGACTGAAGTATTTTTCACTTTTATTTCAATCAGGTGAAGCCATGTTACCCCCTCTACGCGCTCTTGTTGCGTTCGAAGCTGTTGCTCGTCTTGGTTCCATTGGTGCAGCTGCCCGAGAGCTTTGTGTCACGCAAGCGGCGGTTAGCCAACAGCTCAAAAGTTTAGAAACCTTCCTCGATACCACCTTGTTTGAACGCAGCTCTAAAGGCGTAAAGCTAACGTCAGCTGCTCAGCATTATCAACCGATTGTTGCGGGTTCATTAGCACACCTGAAATTACAGACTCAAATCCTCTTCGGGGAAAAAGAAACCGACGTGTTGAGCCTGCGCGTTAATCACACTTTTTGCCATAACTGGCTGTTACCTCGCCTGCCATCTTTTTATCAAAAATACCCTTTTATCAGGCTCGATATTCAGCTGGTGGACTGGCCATCAACCAATCCTTGTCAGAATGTCGATATCGAGCTGACCAACGGCAAGGTAGAAAGCGAAGACACTCATAGTGAGCGACTGTTTCAAGAACATTGGCAGTTGGTGTGTAGCCCAGACTTTAAAAACCAATATCAAGATGCCTTGGCTAAGCATGATTTTTCTGCTCTGCCGACAGTGCAAGTAAAAGGCTACCGAGAGAACTGGCTGCAATGGTTGAGTCACAACCAATTCGAGATGACCTTACCGAAGGTGCTACTTGAAGTGAGTAACTCTCTGCATGCATTAGAGGCGGTCAAACATGGCATTGGCGTGTTGTTGGTGCGTTCGCTAGCGGTGTCTGAGCTGTTAGAGAAAAACGATCTGGTTCTGGCGACTGAATCCTCAATGCCTGCCGAATCTGCCCACTATTTGATTAGCAAACACAGACGCAGTGCCAAGGTGAATTTCTTTTGTGATTGGCTTTATCACCAGATGGAAGACGGTGAACTGGAAGAAAGGTTTTCTAATGAGTAGCCATAAAAAAAATGAAGGGCGCTCTTACTAACCTGTCACACAAACCCCTTAATTTAACCGCATACAAATAAGGACGAGGTCACCATGAGTGCTTTCTCAGAACCAATGAAAAACCGCTTAAAGGTACTGCTATTTACTGCACCGTTGTTGGTGCCACTGTTTACTTTTTGGCTCGTACCATTTGGTTATTCGATTTACATCAGCTTCACCGATTGGGATTACATCTCGCCAGATTATTCGTTCATCGGCTTAGAAAATTACGAGTACATGGTTGAGGATTACGAGTTCATCCAAGCGATGCTCAATACGTTTTGGTTCTCAGTTGGTGTGGTGATTCCCACCATTATTCTTGGCCTTGTGTTTGCCATGCTGCTGCATAAAAACTTTAAGGGTAGCCAGTTTTATCGTGCGGTGATCTTCTCGCCTTGGATTACACCAACGGTCGCGGTGTCGATTGTGTGGTCTTGGGTATTTGAGACCAAGTCGGGCTTGGCAAACCACTTATTGGAGTCGGCAGGGTTTAGCGCGATTCCATGGTTAGAGAATGGAAACACAGCCTTGATTGCGGTGATTATCGTGACAGTTTGGCAGGCGATTGGTTGGACGATGCTGTTTTACATCAGTGCACTCAACAAGATTCCAGAGTCGCTGTATGAAGCCTCTTTGATTGATGGTTGCAGCAGCTTAACGCGCTTTTTGAAGATAACGCTGCCACTGATTTCACCAACCACATTCTTCTTGGTAGTGGTCAACATTATCACGGCAATGCAAGCGTTCGATCAGTTCCAGATCTTAACGCAGGGCGGACCGGGTGGTGAAACTCGTACCTTGCTGTACTTGTTCTACCAACAAGCATTTGAACGTTACGAAATGGGGCCCGCAGCTGCGACATCGTTAGTGATATTCCTGATTACTGGATTATTGGCACTTATTAATACCTACATCGGCAAGCGCTGGGTGTACTACTAGTCGATTTTTGAAAGGACAGAATTATGACCACGCAAGTATTGGATGCCAATCAAGTATTAAATCAGAGCGCAGCGAAAGCCAAAGTTAGAGCTCAAGTCAAAGCGACGAAGTCAGAAGTTGCGTCAAAGAAAGTCTCAGCGGATCACCGTTCGTTCCTCACACTGGCGAAGCACCTTTTCTTGGCAACCTGCGGAACCATTATGGTGTTTCCGTTCTTATGGATGCTGTCTGGTTCGCTGAAAAGTAACGATGAGATCTTTGCTAACCCGCTGGACTTGATTCCAGAGCAGTTTCGCTGGGAAACCTTTGTTGAAACCTTTCACAGCGCGCCGTTTGGCTTATATATCTTCAACAGCTTTAGCGTGGCTTTGTTCACCACCTTGTTGGTGATTGTGAATTCAGCGATGTTTGCGTACGCATTAACGCAGCTGAAGTTTCGTTCAAAGACAGTGCTCTATTTCATCGTGATGGGTTGTTACATGCTGCCAGGTGCGGTGACTTACATTCCGTCTTACATCACCTTGGCAAAACTGGGTTTGTTGGATTCACACATGGGCTTAGTGGCGTCAAACGCGGCGTCGGTGTTCGGTGTGTTCTATCTGCGCCAAGTATTTATCAAGGTGCATCCGTCGCTGATTGAAGCGGCACGAATTGATGGTGCAGGTGAGCTCAAAATCTTATGGGCAATCATCTTACCGCAATGCCGAGCAGCAGTCGCAACACTGTTCCTCATCACTTTTATTACCAATTACAACAGCTACATGTGGCCAAGTCTGGTGATTACGACTCAGGATTTAAATCTGATCGCTACTGGTATTCGTCACTACTTTATTGCCGAAGGTAACTATGGGTTGAACTGGTCGCAAATCATGGCGGCGAGCACCATTGCAGTATTGCCTTTGTTAATTCTATTCGTCATTTGTCAAAAGACGATTCTTTCAGGTATCGCCGATAACGGCGTAAAAGAGTAAACGGAAATGAAACTAAAAACTCTCGCACTAGTGTGTGCTGGCGCAGCAAGCGCGTCTATGTTCTCTAGCAGTGTTCTTGCGGCAACCGAAGTTAACTTTTGGTATTCCGGTGGTACTAAGCCACAGCAAATGATGACTAAGCTCATCGAAGAGTTCAACGCGAGCCAAGATGAGTATGTGGTGAAGCCTGCATTGCAAGGTAACTACACGGAAACCTACCAGAAGCTGCAAGCCGGTTTAGCGTCGAAAACGGCACCTGAACTTGTGCTGTTAGATTCAGGTCGTGCGGAAGCGATGCACGGGCGTGGTCTGAGTCGTGACCTAACGCCGTTCATGGATGAAGAGTTCAACTTCTCTGATTTCATTGGCGCGTTTAAAGACCAAGTGACAGCAGACGATGGCACCATCATCGGCCTACCTGCTTACGGCACAACTCAAGTGTTCTACTACAACAAGCAGGTATTGGCAGATAACGGCTTTACCGAGCAAGACCTAAACACATGGCAAGGCGTGGCTAAGGTCGCTGAGAAAGTCACACAGCGTGACGAGAAAGGTAACGTGACTTTCTACGGCTGGGAGCCGATGTGGGGTCAAGACAATATGATCGATGCGGCGTTCTCTAATGGCGCGCAGATCATCAGTGATGACGGTAAGAAAGTGCTGATTGACTCTCCAGAGTGGGTTGAGGTATGGGACAGCTTCCGTAAATGGATCCACGATGATCAAATCATGCGTATTCACTACGGTGGTCAAGGCTGGGAATACTGGTACAAAACCATTGATGACGTGATGAAAGACAACGCACTAGGCTACACCGGCTCATCGGGTGACCAAGGTGATTTGGACTTCACTAAGCTTTCAGCAACCACGCAACCAGGTTGGGGCTCAAACCCTTCTGCACCACAAGCGGGTGCGCTGGTTTACGTAATGCCAAAAGGTACAGACGAAGCAGCAGCGAAAGGTGCATTTGAGTTTGTTGAGTTCTATACCAACGCCAAGAACACGGCGGCATGGTCGATGTTTACAGGCTATATCCCAGTGCGTAACAGCGTTTCTGAAGTACCAGAGTACCAAGCGTTCACTAAAGATAACCCACAAGCTCTGATCCCGCTGAAGCAAGCAAACACGGCGACCAAAGATTTCCTCGACCCTACCAACGGTAAGATCATGGATGCGCTGAAGGTGGCAGCGGATCAGATTCAAATCCAAAACGTGCCTGCTGATAAAGCGCTAAAACAAGCGGCTAAGAAAGCGCAACGTGCACTAGACCGAGCGAATCGTTCTTAATCGGTAAAGTGGTTAGAACTATCTTTGCATGCATAAAGGCCCATCTATTCGGGTGGGCCTCTTTTTGACCCAGTCCTTCAATTAGGACGAACTTGGTGAAGACAATGACCCAATTTCAAGGTGAGCTGCCGTTTGGCAGAGTACGTATCCCCTTTGATGTGCCAGCAGGTTCTCACAGCGTAACGATTACCGGCACAACGGTGAAAAAAGGATTCTTGTACGCAGCGGCGTATGATGCCAACCAAGCATTTCGTGGCAAAGTGCTATTTGAAAAGGCGCACAAGTCACTCTCTATCCAACCGGAAAACTCAGGCCTAGGCGCGATTGATGGCGCGATTCCATCGGGCCAGTGGTTCTTAGAACTTTATAACCTTGAGGGTGAGTTTCGTACCGAGCGTGCGATGCAGTATCAAGTCGATGTACTTTGCTCTGAAGAGTTAGTTAATAGCTATGCTGAGTTAGAACTGACCCCAACGGTGACAAGTGATCACGATATCGAGTTTGATTACAGCCATATGCTGAGTTCTGATTCTCGTTGGTATCGCGGTGACTTACACGCTCATACTCAGCTTTCTGATGGTCACAATACTTTGGCAGCGGCTAAAGGGATTGTGGAATCACAAGGGCTCAATTTCTTTTTCTTCACTGAGCACAATATCTGCCAACCTAAGCTTCCGGTATCCAATCAGTGTTTGTTCTTGCCCGCGTTAGAAGTCACGACCGATCTCGGGCATTTTAATGTGCATGGTCCGGTTAAGTCTTTGGACCTTAGAGAGGTTGAACACAGCAGCCAAGCGACCATGGAAGCGGGATTGGGTTTAGCGAAAAGTGGACACAGCTCCCTTGGCATTAATCATCCGATGATGAAGCCGTGGCATTGGCATTATGATCAGGTGGATCTCAGCCAAGTGTCTACGTTTGAAGTGTGTTGTGACCCTACTTGGTCAACCTCGCCAAAAGCGACCGAAGAGGCGTTATTGGTTCTCAATGAAATGTGGAATTGTGGTCAGCGCATTACGGCGATTGGCGGCAGCGATTCACACCTTGAGCCCCATGAACGCAATCCAAAATCGGATGAGCCTTCTATCTATGGCGACCCATCAACATTCGTTTACAGCCATGGCTTGAGTGGTGAAGGCATCTTGTCTGGACTGCGTAATGGGCAAGTTTACCTAGAGCGCCGCTGTGGCTTGAAGTTTGATATCAACTTAGGTGATTTGCTACCGGGTAATGACTCTCAAGGACAAGCGCTTACATACCGAATTGCCGTCTCTGACGCAGAAAACCCTTACTACGCTGAAAGTGTGGTGGATGGTGAGGTTGTTGAACGAATCGCTTTGAGTGATGAGCTGCAAAGTATTCATATTGATGAAGGCTACCGTTGGTGCCGAGTCGATATTCGTCGTGGAGAACTCTCTTCGATATTAATGAACAGCACTCAATCTGCATGTGACGAACGTGAGTTTGAAGGCTGTATCAATGCCGTATTCGACGGCAAACAACCAGAATTTAATCAACCCCTAGTGCGTACTTGGGGAGAACTAATGGAGCGAATGAGCCGTGATGAAGTTTAAGGCGATGTTATTTGATAAAGACGGCACATTGTTAGAGTTCCACAAGATGTGGCTTAACGTTTCTCGTGGTGCTTGTGAGCGTGTGAAATCTTACAGTGACCAGCATCAGGGTAATCAAACTGTCACACCTGCTGAGTTACTCTTGGCCATCGGAGTGGAAGGTGATGTGGTTGATAACTATGGACTATTAGCCTCAAACCCAGTGGAAGATACCGCAACAGCGTGGTTCAACATGCTGCAACCTAATGTCTCGCTCGCTGAGTTCACTAAGGTGACCAAGGCCGCTTTCAATGACGAAGTGGAAGAGAACCCAAGCTGGATTGAAGCACTACCAGGTGTGGCTGAAAAGCTTGGCCTGTTTAAGCAGCAAGGCATGATTTTAGGCATCGCGACCGCAGACACCAAAGACTCAACCATCTATACACTAGAGCAATCGGGTTTGAGCGAGATGTTTGATTATGTCGGTTACTCAGATGGTGATATCGAACCTAAACCAGCGCCAGCACTGCTCAATGCCTTCTGTGAGCAATGTGGCATTGAGCCACATGAAGTGATCATGTTTGGTGACACGGTTTCGGATATGGAATTTGGCCGCAATGCAGGCGCAAGCAATGTCGGCGTGCTAACTGGTACAGCACAACACAGCGAGTTAGAGCCAGTGGCGGATCTGGTTATCGCATCAGTCGCCCATTTTGAGCTCAACCAACTGCAAGAACGTGGCTAAAACGTCCACGACAGATTGCAAAGATAGTATTTAACGAATTGATTTAAGGACAGGTTATGGCTGAAGTCACACTGAGAGGGGTAGAGAAAACCTACCCAAATGGTTTTAAGGCCGTGCACGGTGTCGATCTGAATATTCGCGAAGGTGAGTTTATGGTGTTTGTTGGGCCGTCTGGCTGCGCAAAATCCACCACACTTCGTATGATCGCAGGCCTTGAAGATATCTCAGAAGGCGATGTCTACATTGGCGATAAGCGTGTAAACGAATTGCCACCTAAAGATCGCGGCATCTCTATGGTGTTTCAGAACTACGCGCTTTATCCGCACATGTCGGTGTACGACAACATGGCTTTTGGCCTGAAGCAACAGAAGCTGCCAAAGCATGAAATCAATGAGCGAATTGAAGATGCAGCCAAGACTCTGGATATTGAACATCTGCTAAATAATAAGCCGGGTGAAATGTCGGGTGGTCAAAGGCAGCGTGTGGCGCTTGGCCGTGCGATGGTGCGTAAGCCAGATGTGTTTTTGTTTGACGAGCCCTTGTCTAACTTGGATGCAAAGTTGCGTGTTTCGACTCGTGTCAGCATTGCACAGCTGCACAATAACCTTAAGCAAGAAGGGCAGAACGCCACCATGATCTACGTGACACACGATCAGGTGGAAGCCATGACTCTTGGTGACCGTATTTGTGTGTTGAATCAAGGTGAGATTATGCAAGTCGATACGCCAATGAACCTTTATCAGTACCCAGCAAACAAGTTTGTCGCAGGCTTTATTGGTTCGCCAGCGATGAATCTTCTCAAGGTGAGATTGGATGAGATTGATGGCGTGATGAACGTGGTCTCTGAAAGTGGGACTCGTTGGACGCTGCCACAAGACAAGCAGATTATCGCTCGTGAAAAGATGGGTGAGTGGGTATGGTTTGGTGTTCGTCCAGAGCACATTCAACTGGCTAATCACGATGCGCCGCTGGCGGAAGTGAATACTCAAACGCACAGGCTTGATGTGGTTGAGTCGATGGGTAATGAGCTGTATCTCTATTTTAAACTCGGTGCAGATAAGCTGGTGGCTCGCGTGCCTTTTGATGCGGATCGCACGGCAAACAGTGGTGAAGAAACGGTGCTGTATTTCAACACCAGCCAATGTCACCTGTTCGATTTAGAAACCGAAGAGACGCTCGATCCTAAGAGCTGATTCTGTTGATCCTACGAGTTGTTTTGTAAAAAGAAATCCCCATTCGTTGACTAGACGAATGGGGATTTTAGTTACTAGGGGTAGTTACTTTATCAATAGTGAACATTCACTAATTTATTGATTATTTAGATAACCTTTGGTTTTAAATAATCTTAGGTTTTAGATAGCCACCATAGTCGCGGCTTTCTTCATTGCTTCCTTGGTTGAACACTCAATCACGTTCGCGTTAGCAAAGCGGTGAGCGTCTTTCACTTGAATATCGTGTGCCAAGATAACCAGTCTTGCGTTCGCTACATCTAGGTCGCTGATGCGGTTCTGAATGCCGTTTTGACCTTGTGTTTCTACCTTAATCTTAAGGCCTGCTGCTAAGCCTGCTTTCTCTAGTGCTTTCGCTGCCATGAAGGTGTGTGCAACACCAGAAGGGCAACATGTAACTGCTACGATGTCGTACTCGCCTTCGCCTGCTACAGGCGCTGCTTGAGCTTGTACTGGTGCTTCAACCATGTCTTCTTCTGTTTCTACCGCGACAGGTTTCCAGAAGCCTACGATAACGGCTGTGGTTAGTGAGCCAAGCGCAATACCGACGACGTACATTGGAATGTTGCTTGATACTGGCGCAGTGATTAGGCCGCCCCACGGTGCGTGCAGTAGAACGTCTGTCATGAAGCCGAATACACAACCAACGATACCACCGGCTACGATTGAAGGAAGTACGCGCATTGGGTCGTTCGCTGCGAATGGGATAGCACCCTCAGAGATGCCGATAGAGCCCATGATTGCTGCTGCTTTACCTGCTTCTTGCTCTTGTTTAGAGAACTTGTTTTTGAATAGGAAAGTCGCCAGAGCCATACCTAGAGGTGGGGTACAAATCGCGATGCCTACGCCGCCCATTAGCCAAGGTTGTGTGTCTACTTGAGTTTGAGCAAATAGGGTCGCTACTTTGTTGATAGGGCCGCCCATATCAAACGCCGTCATACCGCCAAGGATTGTGCCTAGAACCATCTTAGACGCGCCAGCCATTGAAGCTAGGAACTCGTTCATTGAAGACATGAACAGTTTGATTGGCTCACCGATACCCCACAAGACGATACCTGCAGAGATTAACGTGCCTAGAAGCGGGTAGATGAAGTACGCACCTAGCGCCGTCATGTTCGCAGAAAGTGGGATCTTCTTAAGTTGGAACACCACGCCACCGGCGATAAAGCCTGCCACGATACAGCCAAGGAAGCCGCCGCCCATGTCGGCCATGATGCCAGAAGAGATCATCGCAGGTGCAAGTGCTGGTTTGTCTGCAATTGAGTAACCAATAAAGCCGCCAAGAATGATTGGGAAAAGAACAAGGCCTTTGATACCGATATTAGAGATGTCTGCCAGCAAGCCGTCTGCTGGTACAGCACCTTTGCCTGATGCCATTACCGCTAACGCCAACAGAACACCACCGGCTACGATGAAAGGTAGCATGTGTGAGGTTCCGAAAAGCAGGTGGCCTTTCATGGTACTAAGGATTTTTTTAAAGTCGCTACTACTGTTTTTGTTATTAGAACTACTATTGGTATTCGTAGCTTGAGTTGTTAGGGTGCTCATAATTTTCTACGCCTTATGAATTAATTAAAATATTAAGGATCTGTTGTTCGTCTTTTGCGTTATGGATATCTTGAATAAATTCATCGCTGAATTTTCCAAATAGTTCTTGTAGTACATAAATATGATGATCTGCACCGTTATCGGGTGAGGCAATCATAAAAAACACGGTTGGGTTAATGCCGTCTTCATCGCCATACTCAATGCCTTCACGCTTAACACCGACTGCAATCGCTGGCTCAGTTACAGCCTTGCTTTTTGAGTGTGGGTAAGCGATGCCGTCCATTGAAGTGATGCTTTGAGATTCACGAATTTCGATGTCCGCCAAGAAGGCTTCTTTATTACTGATTCGGTTGTTCTCAAATAACATGCCTGCCAATTCTTCAAACAGTTCTTTTTTATTATTCGCTTGAAGGTTGTTATTAATTAAGTTGACGTTAGTTAGTTGTGTGATCATTTATTAACTCATTCACTATTGAAGTTCTTGAATTAAAATTAATGGATTAACCTGATTCGCGAAATAGCAAATAAAAGCCCTTCACTGTACATTTGTATCCAGCAAAATTAAGTGTGATTGGCATCATTAATGCGGTGTGATTTGGGTCATGTTTGATGGTGTTTTGGGTTAGGTTTTTGACCGCTAATAGCCTTCGTCAAAAACAAAAATGCCCCGCATGAGCAGGGCATTAAGACTTTGTACTGATTTGTGAGGGAACTAGCTGTAAGCGCGCGCTACGCGTCCAACGCAATCCAGTTTGTAACTCTCAGCATAAGCCGGAATGAATACCGACTGGCCTTTCTCTATTACGCAGGTTTCACCACATTGGTGAGTGAGCACCATAGACTCGTCGAGCGGAAGCAGGATCTCTGCCCCCTCAGTGGTGATCTTTCTCTGATGTGAATTCTGCACGATAGAGAACTTAAAATCCTCGACTGGAATTTGGTATTCCATCACATCACCTGGCTCTATCGGGCTTAGCAGCAATCTATCGGCAGGCTTTTCATTGAATTGAGTACAAGAGACTAATTCATGGATATCCATGTACTTAGGCGTCAACCCTGCGCGGAGTACATTGTCTGAATTCGCCATCACTTCTAAGCCCGTGCCTTTGATGTAAGCGTGAGGGGTTTCTGCATCCAGATACATGGCTTGCCCCGGCTTTAGCGTAATCACGTTCAATAGCAGCGGAGCAAACAGGCCGACATCACCTGGATACTGTTGCTCCAACTCTGAAATCAACTGGAACACGGGTGCATCAGAAAGCTTTGCCTTCATCAGTAACATGGTCAGCGCCATGCCTTTTTGTTCTCCTTGCAAAGACAATAAGCTCGCGAAGAAGCTGGCTAACCCATTGGGAGTTTGGTCGCCTGTTAGGTCATTGACCATCGATTGCAGCTCTGGAATATCCAGGTAGTGGAAGTGCTCAAGGATCTCGTTGATCGACCTAAAACCATTCATCGCCGTGTAGTCGGTTAGGGCATACACCAGTTCTGGTTTGTGGTTGGGATCCTTGTAGTTACGGTTGCCCGCTGTCATCGGAATGCCTTGCTGCTCTTCAAGAGCATAGCCAGATTCGGCTTGCTGCTTGTTCGGGTGTACTTGAACAGACAGTGCTTTCTCGGCAGCTAACACCTTAAACAGATACGGAAGTTCACCAAAACGGCTCGCGACTTTCTCGCTTAGAAACAGGTTTAGGTTCTTGGAAATAAGGTTCGACAACGTGGTCTGCTGCCCGTTGTCGTTCACCATTGAGCAGCCATTCGGGTGAGCGCCCATCCATATCTCCGCTTGCGGCTCACCTGATTGGTTATCAATACCAAACAGTTGGCTAAACGAAGAAGGGCTACCCCATGCGTAGTTTTGAATCACGTTAGTCATAGGGTAGAAAAAGCGTTGTACGAACGAGTCGTTCGCTAAAGAAAAATCAGACATCGAAATCACCATGAAGGGAAACATGGCTTGAGCTCTATTCGACTTACTCATTAGTAAAAAACTAGCAACTAAAAGTACTCGTTGCTAAAAGTATTAGCTACTAAAAAAAATAGGGTCGAAGGGCTCAAGCCATTGGAGTTGAAATGGCTTAAGCCGCTGCTGCTGTTAGCTTGGCTTTGCGTAGATTTTTAAGCGCGATACAAGTCACCGCAGTCACGCCCGCACCTGATGCCATGCATAGTAGTGCCAGCATTGGGTAGTTCATTGCACCGAGCAGAGCTACAACTGGGCCACCATGGGCAACGCTGTTGGTGATACCAAATGAGAACGCCATAACCGCTGCAGTCATTGAGCCAAGCACGTTGGCAGGGATAACCGACATTGGATCTTGAGCCGCGAAAGGAATCGCACCTTCAGAGATACCCACCAAGCCCATCGCACCAGCGGCTTTACCCGCTTCAATTTCAGAAGATTCGAACAGGTCGAACTTACGACCAAGTCTGGTTGCGATAGCCATGCCCAGTGGAGCCACAGGAATTGCACACGCCATTGCACCCATGAACTGAGTTTGACCGCTGGCAATCATGCCGACTGAGAATAGGAACGCCACCTTGTTGAATGGGCCTCCCATATCGAAACCAGCCATACCACCCAATACGATGCCAAGCAAAACCACGTTGCCTGTACTCATGCTCGTTAGCAGTGCAGTAAGCGCATCCATCAGCCCAGCGATAGGTGCACCGATAACAAAGATGAACAGACCCGCGATGAACAAAGAGCCAGTGATCGGAGCGATCATGATAGGCACAAGTGGTTGAACGAATTTGTGGTAGTTAAACGAAGTAATCCATTTAACGAAGTAACCCACTAATAGACCTGCGATGATTGCACCAATGAAGCCTGTACCTGCGTCAGCGCCATAGAAAGAACCGTTGTTAGCAATCCAGCCACCAATCAAGCCAGGGGTTAGGGCAGGGCGGTCGGCAATCGCGTAAGCAATGTAGCCAGCCAAGATTGGGATCATCAGCGTGAACGCAACCACACCGACTTCTAGAATTTGGTTCCACATGCTGCCAGCAGGAATCGCCATGCCAGACTCGCTTGGCTCGCCGCCAATAGCCAGTGCAAGCGCAATCAAAAGGCCGCCCGTCACCACGAATGGGATCATGTGTGATACGCCATTCATCAAGTAACGGTAAAGGTCAGAACGCGCTTGTGATGCTTTTTCGGCAACGGATTGGTTGGTCGGCGCTTGTTCAGCTTGATAACTTGGCGCGTTGAGAGCTTGTTTGATCAAGCTTTGTGCGTCTTTGATTGGCGCTTTTACGTTGGTGCTGATAACGCGTTTTCCGGCAAAGCGAGCCATGTCGACCTGTTTATCACAAGCCACCACAATCGCATCTGCGCGTTCGATCTCTTCTTGAGTCGGGCTGTTTTTAACGCCGATAGAGCCGTTAGTTTCGACCTTGATGTCGTAGCCAAGAGCCGCCGCGCCTTTCTCTAGCGCTTCGGCGGCTAAATACGTGTGTGCAACGCCAGCTGGGCAGCCAGTTACACCAATGATGAAGCCTTGTTTCTCAACGTTGGTTTCAATCTCTGACGGCTCAGGCTTGGCAAGCAGTAGCTCCAAAGCTTCTTGTTCAGATTGAGCATTCATGAAGCTTTCGATAAAGCCTTCTTCAATCAGTTTTGAAGAAAGCTCTGCCAGTACTTCGATGTGGTGATTATCGCCGCCATCAGGAGAGGCAATCATGAAAAATAGTTTTGATGGCTGACCGTCATCGGCGCCGTACTCGATACCCTGTTGATGGACACCGATAACAACCGCGGGTTTGATCACCGCGCTGCTTTTCGCGTGTGGCAGAGCAATACCTTCTTCAAATCCGGTATTGCCTTGTTCTTCTCTCGCCTTAATGTCGGCAAGAAACTGTGCTTTGTCTGAAATTCGGCCTTGTGCGTAAAGCACGTCTATTAGCTCTTTAAATACGTCTTCTTTTGAATTAGCGCTAAGCGAAAGCTTAATCAAATCTTGATTGATCAATGTCGTGATCATAATGAACCCCTACTCTGTTTTTATTTTGTTAGGGGTATTCTGGAATCTACGGCTTGCCTTCTGTAGTGAAGAAAAAATGCATTTACTGGATGATTGTTGCGTTATAAGTGGAGTGTGATTTTGATCGGTCGAACGGGCGTTTTTAGCCCTGTGTTGACAAGGTTTGTCGTGCTCTTAAGCTTTTATTTATAAGGGGTTCGGCGTGATTTGTTATCTGGGAAGTAACGTGACTTATCGGTTTCTCTACTGGAGATTTATTTCTACAACTGGATTTTTGTAACCTAGATCTCAAATTGTGATTTTGCTCAATAGCGCTATGTTTCAGTTACAGGTATATCTATTCCGGTAGCCTTATTGCTGCTTATAAGAGTTCGAATAATGATATTTCATGACTTAATCTCGTCGGTGTTAAATGAGCGAGAACCGTTTCATAACATCTGGTTTGCTGGAGATTTTCATACACCTTCAGCGTGCAGTTATCAGGTGAACTTTCCGCGCTTAGAGCTGGTGCTAGACGGAGAGTATATTAATGAAATGGAGAGTCATGATCGCAAGATCACTAACGTTATTGCCAAAGCCGGAGACGCTATTTTCATCCCACCCAACTGCTGGAATAAACCTAACTGGGATACTGACTGCTCGGTGTTGAGTATGTTGTTTGGTCGTCGTCAGCTGGGTTTAAGTTTGGTGAGTAAGCGCAAAGGGGAAGAGAGCTTTTATGATATTCAAAAGCACAGTATTCAGACTCGCTCTGGGTTTGCGATTGATAACATCTTGGAGGCGCTTAGCTCGTTAGCGAGAGAGAGCAACAAGCAGCCGATGGATGAGTTATTGCTGCAAGCTCTACTGCAATACAGTAAAATCATGCTGGAAGCGCCCGTAGAAAAATCTCATAGCCGAGTACAGGATGTGTATCAGGGGATTTGTATCTACATTCAAGAGAACTTCCACCGCCAAATCACCCGAGACAGCATTGCCTCACGCTTTAGCATTTCATCCAATCACTTGTCGCGAATGTTCCGTCAGCAAGGCCACATGACGCTAGCAGAGTACATTACCCGCGTGCGGGTCGATCGCGCTAAGTTCATGCTCAAAAAGTACAACTTCAAGCTCAATGAAGTGGCAGTGCGTTGTGGCTTTAAGGATGTGAACTACTTCTGTCGAGTGTTTAAGAATCGCACCGGAAGAACGCCGACCGAATATCGTGGCTCTATCTAATATCCCTTCAAATGACCTTTTCTGACCAGAGCGTATACGACCGAAATTTGTATGACTAGATCACCACAGTGAGCTCTGTGTTGTGGTGATCAATTTGCTTTGTGTTCTCCTCTGCCGTTTATTTCTACACCTTATTTCCCAACCTTATCTTTAGGCACGATTTCTATTTATCCCGTTTCACCAAATAACCCCAATTAATAACATTACGGGTTCGCTTTGCGAGTTGCTTATTATTTTTCGTTGCCTATTTATTGCATTAAACGTGTGAGAGTTGATGTATTAATGCGATGCATTTAATGAATGCTAAGTAAATTAAAAACCACTTATCGAGACGATAAAATCTTGTTATTGTTGTCCAGATTACTGATTGAAATGTTTTTAAGTTATTGATTTTAAATGTTTACTTTTCGTTAGATTGTTCTTTATTTACTAACGTGTAATTCATGCCTCGAAATCAAATATTCAGGTTTATACGCCCCATCACAACCTTGACTTATAATACTACAAATTAAAAATTCAATAGATAATATGCTCTTCAGATATTCATCATAAAGAAGACTTATACATGGAACTCAATACTCTGATCGTAGGAATTTATTTCCTTTTCCTTATCGCAATAGGTTGGATGTTTAGAACGTTCACCAGTACAACCAGTGACTATTTCCGCGGGGGCGGTAACATGCTTTGGTGGATGGTTGGCGCAACTGCGTTTATGACTCAGTTCAGTGCTTGGACCTTCACTGGCGCAGCGGGTAAAGCGTATGCCGATGGTATGGCTGTCGCGGTTATCTTCCTAGCGAACGCATTTGGTTACCTGATGAACTACCTGTACTTCGCTCCGAAATTCCGTCAACTACGCGTGGTAACGCCAATTGACGCGATTCGTATGCGTTTTGGTAGCTTCAACGAGCAAGTGTTTACTTGGTCTGGCATGCCGAACAGCATTGTTTCTGCGGGTATTTGGCTAAATGGCTTGGCGATTATCGCATCGGGCATCTTCGGCTTCGATATGACAACCACCATCGTTCTAACCGGTCTTGTCGTACTAGTGATGTCGGTAACGGGCGGTTCATGGGCGGTTATCGCGTCTGACTTCATGCAGATGGTTATCATCATGGCAGTAACCATAACGTGTGCAGCCGTGGCTATCGTGCAAGGTGGCGGCGTTACTGAAATCATCAACGATTTCCCTGTAGCAGAAGGCGCATCATTCGTTTCTGGTAACAACCTGAACTACGTAAGTATCTTCGGAATCTGGGCATTCTTCATCTTCTTCAAACAGTTCAGTATCACCAACAATATGTTGAACTCATATCGTTACCTAGCGGCAAAAGATTCAAAGAATGCGAAAAAAGCGGCTCTGTTAGCGTGTATTCTGATGACCATCGGTCCAATCATTTGGTTCATGCCACCTTGGTTTGTAGCTGGGCAAGGCATTGACCTTGCGGCGCACTATCCAGATGCAGGTTCTAAAGCAGGCGACTTCGCTTACCTTTACTTCGTAGAGCAATACATGCCAGCGGGTATGGTGGGGCTTCTAATCGCAGCAATGTTCGCAGCAACCATGTCTTCTATGGACTCAGGCTTAAACCGTAACTCAGGTATCTTTGTAATCAACTTCTACCAACCGATTCTTCGTCCAAACGCGACAGAGAAAGAATTGATGGTTGTATCTAAGTTGATGTCTTCGGTTTTCGGTGTCGCTATCATCCTTATCGCACTGTTTATCAATTCATTGAAAGGCTTGAGCTTGTTCGACACCATGATGTACGTAGGTGCATTAATCGGTTTCCCAATGACGATTCCAGCATTCTGTGGCTTCTTCATTAAGAAGACTCCGGACTGGGCAGGTTGGGGCACGTTAGTGGTTGGCGCGATTGTGTCTTACATCGTAGGCTTCGTGATTACCGCTGAAATGCTACAAAATTGGTTCAACCTAGAGCCGCTAACAGGTCGTGAATGGTCTGATTTGAAAGTAGCGGTAGGTCTGATTGCTCACTTAACGTTTACAGGCGGCTTCTTTATTCTTTCGACTTTGTTCTATAAACCACTGGAAGCGTCTCGTCAGAAAGATGTTGATACCTTCTTCACTAACCTATCGACGCCTTTGGTTTCTGAATCAACCGCGCAGAAGAAACTGGATAACAAACAACGTCACATGCTGGGTTCATTGATCGCAGTGTCTGGTGTAGCTGTGATGGCGATGTTTGCTCTACCAAACCCATTCTGGGGAAGAATGATGTTCGTACTGTGTGGCGGTATTGTGTTTATCGTTGGTCTACTGTTAGTGAAAGCTGTAGACGACTCGGTTGAGGATGCGAAACAAGCGAAAAAAACAGCTTAAGTAACTAAACCTACAAGATAAGCCATTTAGAATAGAACGGCTGAGCGTAATTGCTCAGCCGTTTTTTATTGTGTGAGCAATTGGGATTATAACCAATGGAATGAGTAACTTAGCTGACTAATAAATTGAACTTAAAAGGGTGAAATGAATTAAATCAGACGTGAAGAAATATACATTAGAAGAGCTTGTAGGTCGACACTGCTTCGAGTCTTTTGCAGACGTTCATTGACCTGATCGTGAAGGAGGTTTCGAGTTAGGTTGGTCGCCGCCACAATATGCTCTCGTTGTGGCTTGGTTGGTAAAACAAGAGCAATGGCTACATGCACTTCGCCAATACGTGATGCCCAGTCAATCGGGTCGTCACTGACAATAACGGCAATTGAGAGATCTTGAGTCGATTCAAACATCACATGCGGCAAGGCGATACCCGGTGACACACACGTAGACGAGCGTTCTTCTCGCTTAATGAATGCCAGAATTAGTTCATCTGGGTCTTCTGGATAAACAAGGTGAGCGAGCCCTTTTAAGCACTCAAATTTGGTCAGTTGGGTTTGCGCCTTAGCGTGGTGCCATTTGATGTCACAAGGCGGGCATATTTGTGGCATTCGCTGGATTAAATCTTTAGAGAATTCATGGTTCACTTGTGACCCAACCATGTCGTAATGCTCAGCAATTACATCTTTGAGAACGAAACAGACCAGCTCCGCATCAATCCCAACCGCGGTTATCTGACACAAGTCACCACGAAGTAAACCTACTTGCAGCATCGCGACGGATTTGGATAGATCAGCGGTTCGATTTTGAGTGATGTTGATAATGCGGATGTTGCTTTTGAACTTCTTCGCTAAGCGAGTCAGCGGCTGCGCGACATGTGAGTTTGCGGCAGGATCGTTAACGAAGAAGGTAATCTGATATTCGTTCATGAAAAGTTTAAGTTCGACAATGCTTAATAAAGACTTTATCGACACTCAACAACACCTCTTCCATGGGAATGAATAAGGTTTTAGCTGGGTCGAACCGGCTTGGTTGTTCAATATCGATATCAGATACGATTAATACTTTGTCTGCGAGAGTAATATCTTGGGCGGTCAGTAAGTTTTCAATACCCATAGCGCCTTGCGTCTCAACCTTGATTGAAACGTTGAACTTAGGGGCTGTTTTATTTAGAGCATCAGCTGCCATGTAGGTGTGCGCAATGCCTGTAGGGCACGCAGTTACCGCTACAATTCTCATTATTATTCTCGGCTTAATCTCGTCCCTGTTACGTTACATAAGCTACCTTTCAGAAGTTACCTTGGAAAAGCTATCTTGCATGGGAACTCCAGTATGGAAAGCTCGCATGGCGGAGGGACGATATTGTTATGGGTTCTGTGGATTTTATGGATTGGCGTTTTTTATTCCAAGGTGAAAGTCACACTCTGAGTTCTTGGTTACAATAATCCAGTTAATGCACCTTTCGTCCTATATATTGAGTGCCTTCACACCGTTAATCTTTTCATCTTATTAACCTTATCACTTTGGTTAACAGACACTAATTACTTCAGTCTGAAATCAGGCGAGGCAGAGCAGCATATGGATATCACCAACATTATCGAGCCCGAGATCATCTGCTTAGATTTACAAGCAGACTCAAAACAGGCGGTATTTGAAGAGCTTGTTGAACTGCTCGACCGTGCCGGTAAGCTCTCCAATAAACGTGAATTCCTTGATGATATCTGGAAGCGTGAAGCCATCGGTAATACAGGTTTTGACGATGGTATTGCGATTCCACACGCGAAAAGTACTGCCGTAGCTAAACCTGCTGTGGCGGTAGGTATCAGCCGTTCTGGCATCGATTATGGCGCAGACGGCGGCGAGCTGTCGGATGTGTTCTTTATGCTCGCTTCTCCCGATAACCACGACGACCACCATATCGAGGTACTAGCTCAGATTTCGACCAGACTTATCGAAGATGGCTTTGTTACAAAATTAAAGGCGGTGGAGTCGGTCGAGGAAGCTCAAGAGCTATTTCTCGAAGCCAATTTAGAATCGTTCGATAGTTACGCCTCTAGCCATCATGAAGTGTATGTCGAGCCACTCAGCCCTTGGGCACAATCTCTTAATCGCCTTAAAGAACACTTGTTATACGGCACCTCACACATGATTCCATTCGTGGTCGCGGGTGGTGTGCTTTTGTCTTTGTCGGTAATGATGTCGGGTCATGGCGCTGTGCCTGAGAGCGGCGTTCTGGCTGACATCGCGCAAATGGGCATCGCGGGGCTAACCCTGTTTACTGCGGTACTCGGTGGTTACATCGCGTATTCGATGGCTGACAAACCGGGTTTAGCGCCCGGAATGATCGGCTCTTGGGTCGCGGTCAATCAATACAACACCGGATTCCTCGGTGCGATAGTGGTCGGTTTCTTCGCGGGCTTTGTGGTTAATCTACTTAAGAAGATCAAGCTGCCAGACAGCATGATCTCGCTGAGCTCGATCTTCATCTATCCACTAGTCGGCACCTTTGTTACCTGTGGTGCGGTGATGTGGGTGATTGGTTCTCCTATTGCCCAAGTGATGCTAGAGATGAACCAAATGCTGACTGGCATGGCAGGCTCAGGAAAAGTGGTGTTGGGTAGCATTTTGGGTGCGATGACGGCCTTTGATATGGGTGGCCCGATCAATAAGGTCGCAACGCTTTTTGCTCAAACGCAGGTGAATACCCAGCCATGGTTGATGGGCGGCGTCGGGATAGCAATTTGTACACCGCCATTAGGCATGGCTCTTGCCACTTTTATATCACCTAAGAAGTTCAAACGAGACGAACGAGAAGCCGGAAAAGCCGCAGGCATCATGGGAATGATTGGCATCAGTGAAGGCGCGATTCCTTTTGCCGCCGCCGATCCTGCGCGCGTTCTGCCTGCTGTTGTTGCTGGTGGCGTAGTTGGTAACGTGGTCGGCTTTATGTTCCATGTGGTCAACCACGCGCCATGGGGTGGCTGGATTGTGTTGCCTGTGGTGGATGGCAAGATTGGCTATATCGTCGGCACGCTCGCAGGGGCTCTTACCACGGCTTTAATTGTGATATTGCTGAAAAAGAACGTGGTCGAAGGCGAAGCGAATTCTAATCAGTTCACGGGTGGCTCGGTAACGGAAGAGGGGCAAGCGGATGTACTCGCGATCACTTCTTGTCCGTCTGGTGTTGCCCACACTTTCCTAGCGGCTAAGTCTTTGGAAAAGGCGGCGCATCATCTTGGGGTTCGGATTAAAGTCGAAACACAAGGTGCCAATGGAATAGGTAATCGCATCACACCGAAAGACATTGAAAGGGCGAGGCTGGTGATCTTTGCTCACGACGTGGCGATTAAAGAAGTAGAACGCTTTGCGAACGTGAAAACCTTAGATGTCAGTACTAAGGAAGCGATGCTTAATGCGCAAGCGTTGATCATGAGAAAGGTGTAATCCTTAAACCGCAAAGTTTATCATCTATAAAGTTAACTAGATCAAAACTAAAAAGACTCCGCTCAGACCTGTTAAGGCGAAAGTGGAGTCTTTTTGTATTGTGCCCAATCTATAAGGTCAGACGCTAAAAAGGGTGGTACTTAAATACGTCTTCGACCATTGAGTTGAGCAAATCGATATCGTCACAGGTTTTGGCGTAAGTACGCAGGCCTGCGATCTGAACCTGAACATGACGAGCAAGTTGAGTAGGCTCGCGCTCTTTGCTGATCTCACCCAGTTCTTGTGATTCTGCAATCAGCTTGGCGAACTCACCTTCCATTATCTTAAGTGACTTCTTCGCTTCTGCTAACAATTCTGCGTGTTCATCAGTCAGTTCTGCGACCGTTTTAGCCAGCATACACATGCCATTTGGCGAACTTTGTTTCGATTCGACAACGGCGCGTTTTACGAAATTTTCGAGCGCTTTGATCGGCGATTCGGTTTCACTGCGAAAGCGGTTTAGATTGAGGATGCCAAGTTCGGTATAGCGAGCCAATGTCTCTTTAAACAAGCCTTCTTTGCTGCCGAACGTCGCGTAGATGCTGCCCGGACGCATATCAATCACGTCTTGCAGGTTACGCATAGAAGTCGCATGAAAGCCCTTTTCCCAATACAGGTTCGTTGCTTTATCTACTACATCTTGTCTATCGAACTTCGCAGTCTTGGCCATAACATCTACTTCATTAATCTGAACATATGTTCAATATTTTATGCTGAACGCCCGTTCTAGTAAAGGTGTGTTTAGCTGCTTTGCGCAGGCTTAGAACATCAAAGAGTTAATAAAACATCCAGATCATCAGGAAATAATCTTAATCATCAATAACTTCTACGGTCTTGTGCTGAGCGCCGTAGTAGGTTCCTTCATCGATGGTGTACATCAATGTTGCTTCGCACTCTGGACAATCGAATTCCTCATTGGGTTCAATAGCCGCTTCTTCTACCCATTCCCAACCGATATGTTCTTCGCAAGCGGGACAGTCCATAAAATATCTCTCAGTTATTGTCGCATATTTATTGCGAATCTCTACTTTAATAATTCGGCATTATACATATTTAGTTAACGAGGAATAGACAGTTAATCAGCGCAGAATAGGGAGTTGATTAGTTGTGAATCAATCGCTGGTGAGCGTTGAATCTATAGTTAGTTCTGAATAGATTGTTTTCTCTGAGCACATAATTGGTGCAGGCCTACCCCTTTTGGGTAGTTAAAGTGTGTCAGATTTCAGTCGCTTACGTCAATAAAATGTTGTCGCATGTGTTTTGGGTATCGTTAGGTCGCTTAGCTAACAGTTTTATCGGCAAATCAATGAATTTTGTAAGGTTAAATGTTACCTTCATCGCATCGCGATCTGTGTGGCACGGTAATTGATGCACATTGATCAAGTTGAATAATTATACAGTCACAATTGAGGCGCATCTTATTAAGGGTGTGCGAGTTAGATGACTGAAAAGATATGTTAGCTGCTAGGGAAATGATAATGAAATTAACCGATATGTCTTTTAAGCAAAAAATCATCGCTTTGCTTATTTTACCGATCTTGGGATTTCTATGGCTTAGCGTTTCTGCGATTTCAAAAGGCGTAGAAACCACCAGTGAATTGTCTTCATTAAACCAACTTACCCGTTTGTCGGTTGTGTACAGTGAACTTGTGCATGAGTTACAAAAAGAGCGTGGAATGACGGCTGGGTTTATCGGCTCACAGGGCACTAAGTTTGTCAGTGAACTACGTGCACAAAGAGCCAGTGCAGATAATAGACGTAATCTGAAAACCGAATACTGGCAATCTGCTGAAATCGATTTACCGCAGATCACTCGGCTGAACACTGAAATAAGCCAAAGCCTAAATCAAATCACTTCTATTCGTAATCGAGTGGATTCTCAATCGATTCCTCTGTCTGAAGCTTTGGGTTACTACACCCAACTTAATGCAAAGCTGCTGAGCGTATCGGCGTTAATTGCTGAGCTTAGCTCTGATGCTGCCATCACCACTGAAACCATCGCTTACTACAACTTTTTACAAGGTAAAGAGCGAGCGGGTATCGAGCGTGCTGTCCTAAATAATACCTTCTCTAAAAATGAATTTGGCCCAGGCATGTTGGTTAAATTCATCTCTTTGGTGACTGAGCAAAATACCTATTTCTCAAACTTTGAGGTATTGAGTAACCCAGCTAACGTTCGTTTCTTTGAACAGCAATTGAATGATCGTTCGGTGGCAGAAGTAGAAAAGCTTCGTGGTTTGGCTGAATCTAAGATGAGCGGTTTTGATGTTGATCCTGTGTACTGGTTCTCGCAATCTACCGCTCGTATTGTTCAGCTAAAGAAAACAGAAAACCACCTAGCAGAGTCGCTTATCGCACTGACAGAGAAAAAAATGTCAGAGGCGCAGTCTGCGATGATGATGAGTATTGGTCTGTTTGCTTTGATAACCTTGTTCGCGACCTTCGTGAGCTATAAGGCGATCAGCGACCTGACGATGAGAGTAAAAGATCTTACAGTGATGTTGTCTAAGGTTCGTAATGACAACGACTTAACAGTTCGCGCTAAGTTCGTTGGCAACAGCGAGCTTGGACAGATCTCTTCGGCACTCAACGAAACGCTAGAGAAGTTTTCAAACGTTATCGACAACCTGTCTCAGTCGAGTCTGACCTTAGCTTCAGCCGCTGAAGAAACCTCACAAACCTGTCACTACAATTCGAACACGCTAGTGCAACAACAAGACCAAATTGGCTTGGTTGCGACGGCGACAGAAGAGTTATCAGCAACGGTAAATGAGGTGGCGGCTAAAACTCAGCAGACAGCAAGTTCCGCTAAACTGGTCGATGAGCAGTCTCAAGAAGGTTTGAGTACGGTTCAAAACTCTTACCACTCTATCGAAAAACTGGCATCTGAAATTAATGATCTAGCGGAAAAGATCACGCACTTACACGAGAGCAGTAATAACATCAACAGTGTGATTGATGTGATTAAGTCCGTCGCTGAACAGACTAACTTGTTAGCATTGAACGCGGCAATTGAAGCGGCAAGAGCGGGTGAGCAAGGTCGTGGATTTGCGGTAGTGGCTGATGAAGTTCGCACGTTAGCACAGCGTACTCAGCAGTCGACAGCTGAAATTGAAGGTTTCATCAGCTCGTTACAGTCTGATGTGCAAACCGCGTTTAATGTAATTGATAACAGTCAGAAGATGTCGTCTAAAGCGGTTGAGGATTCAAAAGAGGTGGAACACACCTTACAAGGTATCTCAGCATCGGTGAGCGAGATCTTTAGCATGACTGAGCAGATCGCAACCGCTACCGAAGAGCAAGCGGTAGTGACTCAAGATATTGCTCAAAACGTCATGGCAGTAGAGCAGAAGTCGACAGAATCTACGACAGGTGCAACGCAAATAGCTGCAACAGCCAAAGAACAAGCTCAGTTAGCAGCTTCATTGAAAGATATTGCGAGTACGTTTAAGAGCTAACTAGCAAGCACTCCAATAAGAAGTAAAATGCCCGTTAGTCTCTACTTTTAATAGCAGGACTAACGGGCTATTTGTATCTGCTGTCTTCTAAATGGCAACAGATAGTCCATTCAATGGGGATCTACCCCATAAACCAAGACACGAAAATCAACGCACCAAAACCAAATGTCGCCATTAATGCCGTGTCGCCACCGGCTGCTGTGTAGCTGCCTTCGGTTTGTAGGTGAGGGAAGTCAGGTCTGCGAACCTTAACTACCATTGCGAGTGGGCCCCAGATAGCTAGGAACACCAGGACCATGCCTGCATAGTCCAGCATGCTTACAAACTGGCTAGCGAACAGCTCAGCTAATACCAAAGGTAAGATGAAGGTTAGCGCATAAGCCAACGCTTTGTTGTTGGTCACCGCATCTTTGTTTTGGTCGTAAAGCGCCATCGACACGCCGAGGAAAGAAGTCACCAAGGCCAGAGCAGAGAACAGAGCGATCACCACTTTCAACCAAGCAGATTGGCCGCTGAACGCAGAGATCAACTCAGAGATATTGTGGAACTGGCTTATCGCGTCTGTGCCAAGGTTGCCGATAATCGCGAATAACCAAGTTAGGTAGCAAATTAATGGAATCACTGAGCCTAGCAGAATCATATTGCGGATCTGCTTTTGAGTTGCTTCACGGTTGTAGATAACCAGTGACGGGATCACCACCATAGAGGCAAAGCTAGTAAAGATAACTGCGCTGTATTGCACCACGTCGTTGGCCGTGTATTGGCTGGTTTGAGTTAGGTAATCAAGGCGAATGTTGCTAAATAATGACGCGATAACGATAAACAGCATCACGACCATCAAGATGAATAGCCCGCGATTCAGTTTGTCGATATAAGACTTGCCCGAGACGACGATAGCACCCATCAATAGGCTGAAAATGGTATACGCAACGGATGCTGATACATCGACACCAACGTCGAGCAGTAGCTTATGAATGATGTCACCGACACCCAAGATATAAGCGATCAATATGCATACTAGCAACAGGTAAAAGAGTGCATTGATAAAGTGTTTACCTTTGCTGCCCAGAGTGAGGTAAGCAACACTGCTCATGCCACTGTTGTCTTTAGTTTTAGTGCATGCTTCTGCCAGGAGGAGTGCAGAGTATGTGGTGCCGATAAAGATAAGTAGCATCAGCACTGAGCTGATCATGAAGCCAAATTGGGCCAACACCATGGGAATAGCGAGCATGCCAGCCCCTAATGCAGTTCCTGACAGAATCAAAGAACTGCCGAATAATTTCATATTCAAGAAAAACAACCTCAAGCGATCCAATTAAATTTTGTTTGGATTGTAAATAATTGTTTCCAAGACTAACAAAATACTCAGTAAAGTTAGGGGTTAATTTCTAATAAATTTTGAATTTTTCTAAAAAATTTAAGCAGGAATTTCTGGTGTATATGTGTGGTTGATTTAAGTATTCACTCGGTGAGTTTATTTATCGTTTAGTTAACGTTCGTCCATTATTGAATGATTTAGAAATTGGCAAAATTCAGTTAAAAAGAAGTATGTTTATGAGCTAATTGTTTTCAATTCATCAAGTTTAATACTTCTCCTTTCCTGAATCCCGTTCAGGCAATGTCGATGACTAACCGTTCTATGGGTAAAAGACACGCTCAGATCGCTTTATCAATTTGAAGGTAAATAGGTAAAGAACGAGAAAAGTGTCGAAAATTCTGTTGACCTGATTACAACTTCATAGTTTATCTTTACTACTGAAATGAGGGAGAAGTGGATGTATCGCATATCTGAATTAGCGGAGCTCGTTGGCCTGAGCCGTTCAACGCTTTTGTACTATGGAAAGTTGGGTTTGATAGAAGCTCAACGCACCAATAATGGTTATCGAAGTTATTCCGAACGCGACTTGCAGCGTGTGAAATTGTTGCAGCAGTTACAAGCGGGTGGACTGACGTTGAAAGAGTGTCAGGCGTGTTTGGATGCCAAGGTTGACCGCTCCTTGTTACAAAACCGACTCGAACAATTGGACGAAGAGATCGCTCAGAAACAGCGTTCGAGAGATCTTTTATCGGCCTTGTTAGGCGAGAGTGGTTTGCAAGATTGGCATGAATCGATGGACAAGGTGGCGCCTGATGCGCATCTCGATTGGCTCATTAAGCAAGGCTTTGATGAGAAGCAAGCACTGCGACTGAAATGGCTTTCAAAAGACATGAACGATCATGACCAGTACATGGCGGATTTTGAGGTGATCTTTGAGGGTTTACAGCGTTTAGGGCCAGGAACAGCGGAAGATACTTTAGCGGCGTTGGTACACGTTTCGGTTTCTCCTAAACGTGTGCTTGAGATCGGTTGTGGTAAAGGTATTGCCACCTCTGTGTTAGCGAAAGCCTTAGTAGAACATCAAGTGGATGTGCAAATAACGGCGGTAGATAATGATCAACCGAGTTTAGATGTTCTGACTCAGCAAGCACAGGTTCTTGGCTTAGAAAGCAACGTCAAAACCGTATGCGCGAGCATGATGGATCTGCCGTTTGAAGCTAAGTCGTTTGACCTAATTTGGTCGGAAGGCAGCGCTTACATCATGGGTGTTGAAAAGGCGCTAAAGCAGTGGCGAAATTTACTCAGTGATGACGGCATATTGGTCGTTAATGATTTGGTGTGGAATACCGAACAACCTAACGAATCGAGCAAAGCGTTCTGGCAGAAAGAGTACCCGGACATGACGACGGTTTCCGAGCGTATTAAACAGGCAAAAGCAGCGGGTTATGAAGTTTTGGATCACTTTGCAATGAGTGACGCTGGTTGGCTTGCGTATTACCAGCCCTTTCAAAAGCGAATAGAAGCGCTTAAAGCAACGATGCCGAACTCAAAAGCGCTCGTCGATTGCGACAATGAAGTTAAACAATTTTTCGATAGCAGCACATCAAAGAACGGTTGGGGTCAAGAGCCTTCGAAAGGTTCTGAACAACGTGATTTTGATTATCAGTTCTTTGTGCTCAAGAAATTAAAGTAAATGAGTAACACCATGAAATTTAGGCAATATAATTCAAATGAAATCGAAACGATCACTCAAGTTTTCACTCAAACCTTTACGGATTCAGAAGGTGAGAACGAAGGTAAAACTTTGGGTGAGCTTGCCAACGATCTTTTAACGACCACAGCTCCGACAGAGCTATTTTGCTTTGTTGTTGAAGATGATTCTAGTGAGTCGGATGCGGATAGTACGATTGTAGGCTCGATTATCTTTACGTCGCTTTCATTTGACGATGAAACCAAGGCATATTTGCTTTCGCCAGTCGCGGTGAGCACTCAGGTGCAAAAGCGTGGTATTGGTCAGCGCCTGATTAACTCCGGTTTGCAGCTCCTAAAAGAGCAGGGTATTGAGCTTGCAGTGACGTACGGTGATCCTAACTACTATTCAAAAGTGGGCTTTGAGCAAATTACCGTTGAGCAAGTCCCTGCGCCCTTTGAATTGAGTTTCTCTCACGGTTGGTTGGCTCAATCGTTGACTGGTGGTGAAATTAAAGTAACAAGTGGCAAGTCGAGCTGTGTTAAAGGCTTGGCCCACGCAGAATATTGGTAGCCGCTTGCAAAAAAATTGAGAAAAAGAGAAAGCCCATCAGGTGTTTGCCTGTTGGGCTTTCTTGTTATGAACGAAGACATTCTTCTGGCTTCAATGTATAAATTGAACAACTGTTCAAAATAACACTTGAACGATCGTTCTTGTTTGATCTATATTGTTTTTACACCAACGGAGAACATTCATTAATTGCTCCGTGATTGAATAACTTTAGAACCGAAAATTGATAGGGATAGAGCAATGAGCAACTTCAAAATTCACTCAGTAGAATCCGCGCCAGAGCAAAGCCAACCTATTCTTGAGGGCGCTAAAAAGCAGATGGGCAGAGTGCCGGGCTTGTTTGGTGTGTTGGCTGAATCTCCAAACACACTTAAGGCTTACACTCAGCTTCATCAGGCGTTTAGTGACTCATCTTTCGATGCTGAAGAGCTAACGGTTGTTTGGCAAACCATCAACGTTGAACACGAGTGTCATTACTGTGTTCCTGCTCATACTGGCATTGCACATTCAATGAAGGTTGATCCTGCAATCACCGAAGCACTGCGTAATCGCACAGCTTTACCCACTGAAAAGCTGCAAGCCCTGCATGATTTTACGCTGAGCATGGTACGTAACCGCGGCAATGTGCCTGAAAGTGAAATGGCAGCATTTTTCGAAGCGGGCTACGGTCAGCAACAAGTGCTAGAAGTGATTCTTGGCCTGTCTCAGAAAGTGATCAGTAATTACGTAAACCACGTTGCTAAAACGCCAGTCGACAAAGTTTTTGAACAGTTCGCTTGGCAAGGGTAATCGTATTTAACTAACCATCGTATTTAAGCAACTCAAGATATGATAATGATGAAAGCCCCACTCAGTTGAATGGGGCTTTGTTGTTTTGGTCTAAATGGTAATTAGAAAGGTAACCTAACGCACGTGCTTAGCGATTATTTTCGCTAGTGTCACAACCCCTTCTTTCCACTCTTTGCTCTCTTCAATGTTGGCAACAGTAAAGCGCAAGCAGTGTTTATATTGGTCGTTGGTGCCAAATACTGTTCCGGGTAAAATCCCCAACTTATGCTTTAAACAGTCTTGATAGACCGCGTAGCTATCGACCGATTCAGGCAGTGTTATCCAGTTTAAAAAAGAGCCTTCCGGTTTTGATAGGTGGTATTGCCCGACAAGGTGTGGGTGGCTATCTAGTGCTTGTATTAACAGGCTTTGGAATTGCTTTTGGTTGGTTTGGTAGAGCCGTTTCATTTTGGATAAGTGGCTGCGATATTTACCGGTAGTGAGGAATTGCCCCACCGCGGATTGCATCAGGTTTGAGCTGCCCATGTTGTCGCATAAAAGGTACTTTTCGACTAAAGGCTGGTAGCGACCCGATAGTAACCAGCCGATTCGCAAGCGTGAGTCTAAGGTTTTAGACAGTGAGTTGACGTAGATGACTCTATCTTGATCATCAAGCCCTTTGAGGCTAGCGATTGGTGTATCGAATGCCAAGCTACCGAACACATCGTCTTCGATAATTGGCAAAGATCCGGTGATCTCCAGTAATGCTTTTCGATTCGCCAATGGCATCCGTGAACCGGTTGGATTAGTAAAGTTTGGCGTTAGCAGTAAGGTTTTCACTTCCCATTTGTCCAACGCACTCTGTAGGGATGGTATATCAATACCGTGGCTAACGCTGCTTGGGATTTCAAGGGCTTGCAATCCAAGTGATTCAAGTAAAAGTAGATTACCGAAATAACAGGGCGACTCGACCGCCACGATGTCGCCGGGCTTGGTGAGCGCACGCAAAGCTAGACTGATCGCCTGTTGAGCACCATGAGTAATTGCAATCTCTTTCGAGCCCGCAGGCACACCAAGATCATGAGTGATCTTTAACAATTGCTTTACTAATTGCTCGTCGCCGGGGGGTAGTTGGTAATAACCGGGAAGCTGAGTTTGTAATCGACTGTGACGGCCAATCTCGGCATACAAGCTACGAATCGCAGGATTGTTGATGTTCGGGTGCGCGGAGCCTGCCAACAGTTTCAGGCGACCTTTTGGACGAGAGAGTACCGATTTGGTGACAGACAACAGATCGACTTTTTGAGGTTGGCTTGATGCATCCCAGCTGGTGGTGTTCGGTGCTTTCACGCGATAGCCAGATTTAGGTACTGAATAAACCCAGCCTGTGGCTTCCAGTTCTTGATAGGCGCGAATTACGGTATTTTTGCTTACGCCAAGCTGTTCGCTTAACTGGCGGATCGAGGGAAGGCGATCGTCTGGATGAAAGAGCCCCTTATCGATCTGAGCCTTAATATGTTGTTCGGTAGCAAGGTATTTATTGCCGCTGAGTTCTGCTTCCACGTGTTTCTCCCTCGTTGCACACTCTCAATCTGTAACCATTTAAAGTGTTATATCTGTATCTTTATTAGTTATCTGTACCCAACTAAGGTAACAGCATTGATGAAGAGTTGACCAGAGGTTTGTAATGCTGATTAAAATGATTCCGTTTGTGTTTGTAATATTGTGGTCGTCAGGTTTTGTCGGCGCACGTCTTGGTGTTGAATATGCCGAACCCGCAACATTACTTTCATTGAGGATGGTAGCCAACGTGGCGCTGTTCTTGGTTTTGATTGCAATCCTTAAGCGTCGTATTCCTCGTGGTCGAGCATTCTTCCACGCAAGTGTGGTTGGCATCTTGATTCATGGTTTCTACCTTGGTGGCACCTATCTGGCGATTGATATAGGTATGCCCGCCGGGTTGAGTTCTCTACTTGTTGGCTTACAACCGATTCTTACCGCATTGATTATGATCAGCTGTACTTCGCAGCGTTTTAATTTTGCACAGTGGTTGGGGTTAGCGCTTGGTTTTGCGGGTATTAGTTTGGTGTTGATGGGCAATATTGAATGGCAGTCAGACGACCAAAAAGGCTTGGCAACGTTATTGTGTTTGGTTTCTTTGGTGGGTATTACCTGCGGCACTTTGTATCAGAAGCGCTTCTGTCAGGGGACAGATATGGTCGGCGGTGCGATGGTGCAATATTTGGCTTCTGCCGCGTTGTTTCTGCCGTTCGCAATGCGTTACGAAACTATGCAAGTAAACTGGACGATAGAATTCACGTTGACTCTAATTTGGCTGGTGGTCGTTCTGTCTTGTGTTGCCATCCTATTGTTGCTTTACATGGTAGAGCACGGTGCATCTTCAAGTGTGGCTTCGGTCTTTTACTTGGTGCCACCGACGACAGCAATCCAAGCGTGGCTTATTTTCGGTGAGTCGTTCGACATGTATGGCGCGATGGGCTTTGCCTTGTCTGCTGCGGCGGTTTATTTGGTGGTGAAAAAGCCTGAGTTAATTAAGGCTCGTAGGCGAACAGTGTTAGAGCGGTAGTTTGTATACCAAACTCATCCTACTAAAAATCGATGACTAGAAACAAAAAAGAGCCTGAATATTCAGGCTCTTTCTATATAAAATATTGGCTAGCGACTTTTGATTAGCGTTTCATCAAACAAGCGTAAGCCGTTGTAAACGGTGCTTCTTGGTATTGCTTAAGGCCGGTCTCTTTGAACTTCATCATAAGAGGGTTGCGCTTAAGGCTTTCTTTGATTTCAGCTGGAGACACAACGGTTACATCTAGGCCGTCGATTAGCTGAATTGCTGCTTCAAGTTTGAAGCCGAAACCACCGCCAGCAAATTTGCCTTTAGTCTGACGTTGGCGAATTACAACTTTTTCTACTTGGTAATCTTCCATTAACTTTGCAAAAGAGAATTGAAAGTCTTTCATATTCTGTGTGTCGTTTGCGTCGCTAATTGAAACTTTAGAAACTCGGCAATCAGGAATGTTAAATACACCATCTGATAGAGAAAGAAGACAGATGACTGCATCGTTACCTTTGATTTCAACACCACAAATTTTCATGTTCTTACCTACTTATTTTAGAGCCCTACATTATGGTGTTATTTCTAACACTTCTCCAGTATTTGCGCGTATCAGCGGCAAATAAGTCTAAATCAGAGAGTATTTTAGCCGTCGAAAGTTAACCTTTGATTGAAAAAACATCACACGAATTTACGGTATCGTTTGCTATGAGATGAAGCTCACAAAAGCTTAGCGGGATTTCATATGTGTGCTGTATATTGCGCGCGCATCCCTATTTGAAGTGTGGATATTAATCCCAATGAATATCAATAATCTTTCGATTAAGAGTAAAATCGCGATCCCGCTGTTGGTGATTGTGATTGTTTTTTCTACCGTTACTGTGCTCAACGTTATCAGATCAAATGCTCAAGCTGCGATTAATAATGAGCTCAATAATGTGGTTCAGCCAGTGCTAGATAACCTAGAAGATGGCTACCGCGATATCTACCAAATCATCGCTTCGGCACAAGGTCTCTTGCTTGCAAAAGATCAGGCAGCGATCGAGTACCAAAAGTTTGAATTTAAAGACAACGCTTACAAAGCGGTTCCTCGTTTCCAAAGTGTGGAAAACTTGTATCAAGCGGGCGTGTTGGATCCATCTTCACGTGGCGAGTTATCAAAGCTTGTTAACGCGATGAGCAAGTGGGTGGCACTGCACGAGCCAATGTTCGCTGATCCAGCAAACGCAGACCAATACAATATTGATTATTCGCCAGCGCTTGACGCAGAGTTTGCGATCATTCGTACTCAACTGCGCGATATCCGAACTCTGATCGAATTAAAGCAGAAAGAGCTTCGCCAGCAAGCTGATGACTCTATTGAATCGAGTAAGTTGATCATTGAAGTAGGTATGGCCGTTGCTGTTTTCGCTGCATTTTTCGCTATGTGGTTATCAAATCGCTTTATCGTTCAGCCAATCCAGAACGTAGAGAAAGCAATGAATGAGATTGCATCGGGTGACGGTAACTTATCTCAACGTATGAAGGTCGAAGGTAATGATGAGATCGCTCGTTTGAGTTCTGCTTTCAACCAGTTTGTTGGCAAGCTCCATGTCGCCGTGGAGCAAGTTATTCTCACATCGAACGCAGTACGTGGCGAGATGGAAAACATCAAATCACTCACGCAAAGTGTTGCTGAGTTTTCATCGAACCAACAGCGAGAAAGTGAAGTGGTAGCTGCGGCAGTCCATGAAATGCAAGCAACCAGTGAAGTGGTGAGTGGTAATGCATTAGACGCTGCAACCGCGAGTAACGTTGCAAACCATGAAGTGGAATCGGCTGATACTACGCTTGGCTTAACTGTTACTTCGATTGAACGCCTTGCGCAAGATATCGAGAACGCGGGTGGTGTGGTTCAAGAACTGGACACAGACGTGAAGAACATAGCCTCAATCCTTGGCGTGATCAAAGGTATTGCAGAACAAACCAACCTACTTGCTTTGAATGCGGCTATTGAAGCGGCACGAGCGGGTGAACAAGGCCGTGGCTTTGCGGTTGTGGCTGATGAAGTTCGAGCGCTTGCGAGTAAAACTCAAGACAGCACTGGCGAAATCCAATCAATGATTGAACGCTTAGAAGTGGGTGCTAAACACGCGGTTGGTGTGATGACTGAAAGCAAAGTGAGTGGCGAGAAAACCATTGTTCAAGCAGGAACTGCAGCATCTTCATTGAGTGAGATTCGTAACTCAATTGGCAAGATGAATGACATGAACACACAAATTGCTACGGCGGCTTCGCAACAGTCTCAAGTGTCTGAAGAAGTGAATAAGAATGTTCAACGCATCGCTGAAAGCACCATGCAAATGGTTGAGATGGCAAGCAGCGCAGAAAATGCATGTATGGCATTGGCTGAACAGTGTGAAGCGCTAGATAGCCTTGTGTCTCAGTTTGAAGTGTAATTTTCAAAATTAGACAGACGAATATGAGCTGATAATGGTTGCTCGTATTGAGTCCCATTAATCAGCGGTGAACGACAAAAAAGCCCGCACTCTATGAGTGCGGGCTTTCTTTTTGACTAGGTGATCAGTTTTTAGACCTGATCAATCATTCGGTGTTAGCTGCTGCGACCGTCTTTGTATGTGTAACGGTAGTCAACTTTTACGTTCGCTTGGTAATGAATGTCACCGCTCATGTTAGTGATTTTCTTCACTTCCATATTCGCGTCATCAATCTTGAACGAATCGTATTTGGTTGTCTGTTGGAACTGTGGCAGTTCTCTTGAAAGCTCAAAAGGTGTTTTTGCGCTTAACTCATCCATAAGGTTGGTGCCTGCATCGTATGCTTCCGCTTCAGTAACAAATGTATCAGATTTTAGCGTTGTTTCTTGAATTGTTGTTTTAGTTGCTGCAAACGCAGTGGTGCTGAGTACAAGAGTTGATGCAAGTATGATTAACTTCTTCAAAGGGATACCTTACTTTGTTGTACCAGTGTTTTAGAGATTCTCACCCTAGCAATAGGGGATGAGGTTAATGTTAGGACAAAAATATGGTTCTGTAAGGGAATGACTATAGGTGCCGAAGATTAATGCACAGCGCATATCAAGCAAGGTGACACTGATATCTAACTTCAATACACTGTATGGGTAACCAAAGTTCAGCATAAGGTAAAGGCATGGCCAATTGGGAAGGGGTAAGTGAGTTTGTTGCAGTGGCAGAGCGTGAAAGCTTTACTGGTGCGGCGCAGAAGCTCGCTACGTCGGTGGCTCAAATCAGTCGTAGAGTAGCAAACCTCGAAGAACGACTCGCAGTGAAACTGCTCAATCGAACGACTCGAAAGGTGTCTCTTACAGAGGCTGGGCAACTCTATTACCAACAATGTAAGTTGTTGGTCGAAGGTTTAGAAATTGCTGAGCTTGCGGTCACGCAGATGCAATCCACACCCAAAGGCTTACTGAAAGTCACCGCGCCTGTGACTTATGGTGAGCGCCAACTCGCCCCAATACTGCATCAATTCTTAAAGCTTCACCCGCAAGTAGAGCTTGAGCTGATGCTGACCAATCAAAAGCTCGATCTTATCGATTCGGGTGTTGATGTTGCGATTCGTCTTGGCCGCTTAGAAGATTCAAGCTTGGTCGCAAAGAAGTTATCGCAGCGACAGCTTTATGTATGTGCAAGCCCTGAATACATTGAACGCTATGGTGAGCCGCATACGCTCTCTGAATTGAGTCACCATCAATGTTTGGTCGGTGGCTTTGAACATTGGCGTTTCAAAGAAAATAGACGCCCTCGCTCAGTTCGTGTTAACGGACGCATTAAGTGCAACAGTGGTTTAGCCTTGTTAGACGCAGCTAAGCAGAGCATTGGCTTGGTGCAGTTGCCTGAATACTATGTGAGTGAAGACCTTGATTCTGGTGAGTTGGTTGAGGTGCTGTCCGATTATCGAGACGACAAAGAAGGGATCTGGGCGCTTTATCCTCAGAACCGCAACTTATCTTCAAAGGTTCGCCTGCTGGTGGACTTCCTTTCTGAGCAATTGGATTAGTGTATGGCTTAAAACCTCCACCGATAAAAACGGGCTTCAGAATAGAGATTCTGAAGCCCGGCGTGTTTTAGGATTAATTATCGTTTGATTACGGCTTACTAGACCGAAAATGTATTAGACGGTGAAGCGATCCACCAAGTGATACAGCTCATTTGCACGACTGTTGAGGTTTTGGCTACCTGTACGGTTTTGATTCGCGAGTTCTGCCGATTGTGAGCTTTGGTCAGAAATCACCACGATGCGTTGAGATATTTCTTGTCCTACAATATTTTGCTGTTCAGTGGCTGTCGCAATAAGCGAGTTCATGTCCATGATGGTATCAATCGACGCTTGGATCTTCGCCAGTGCTTTGGCTGCGGCATTCGCTTCTTCCACGGTTTGCGCACTTCGGTTTTGACTTGAATCCATCGCTTTCACAGCAGCATCTGAGGCAGCTTTAAGTTGCTCAATCATCTTGTGAATGTCGCCAGTGCTTTCTTGAGTACGGCTTGCCAGTTTACGAACCTCATCGGCAACCACAGCAAACCCACGACCTTGTTCGCCTGCACGTGCAGCTTCAATCGCGGCATTCAACGCGAGTAGGTTAGTTTGCTCGGCAATGTCTTGGATGACCGCCAATGAAGAGGAGATGTTTTGTACATCGCCTTCTAAACGAGACACCACGGTGTTCGCTTCTGATACTTCGCTCGCTAGGCCTGCCACCGAATCTGCAGCTGCGTTTACGATCTGTTGCGCTTCTTTTGCATTGCCCTCTGCAAGCTTGGCGGAATCCGCCGCTTGGCTAGCGTTGCTCGAGATCTCTTGCGCCGTTGTGGTCATCTCAGTCATCGCTGTTGCAACTTGTTCTGTCTCTTCACGTTGCCCTGTAGCAATCTCGTCGACCTGCGCAGCACGAGAAGACATGTTAGATGTCTCGGCTACGACTTGCTGACCGACATCGCTTACGCTGCGAATGATGGTTTGCAGGCTTGCCACAAAGGCATTGAAGTTCTCGCTGAGTTTTGTGAACTCGGGCGCTTTGAAGGTTTCCATTCGAGCGGTTAAGTCAGCTTCGCCACTCGCGAATGCGCTGATTGAACGATCAAACTGCTCGAGTGGTTGCATGATGGTACGGTTGACGGCAACGGCAAACACAGCAACTACTAGGGCAATCAAACCACAGAATATAGCGATGGCCGTCAATGAGCTTTGTAACGCAGCATTTGAGCTCTCTTTCATCTCTGCGATGACCGCATCGATGTCGTCAGTATAGAAGCCTGTACCTAGCATCAAGTCCCACTGGGGAACGAATATCGAGTAGCTCAGTTTCGGTAGGGCTTCGGATTGACCAAGTTTTGGAAAGTAGTAGGTGGTGAATTCACCAAGCTTTGAGTTCTTGATCAAGTCACGAATCAGGTAGTTGCCTTTTTTGTCTTGCAGGTCGTAGTAGTTGTTACCAATACCATCGTTGTTTTGTCCAACAACCACTCGAACGCCTTTAGAGTCGTAGCCAAAGATGTAGCCAGATTCGCCATATTCGAGTGTTCTTAATGTTGGTAAGGCTTCTTCTAATGTTGCACCTCTATCCAAAAATGGGCTGATCGAAGAGTAGGCCATTTGTAGATACGCTTTGAGTTCCTTTTCTTTCATCGCCATCATATTGCTACGCGTCGATTCAACTTGCTGTGCGGTTAGCTCGGTGCTCTTCATATACGTCACGCTCATCATGCCAATTGCCATTAGTAGCAACGGAATGAAAGAGAGAATATAAAGGCGGTTTTTGATGGTTAGGGTCATGTCACGCTTCCTGTGTGATTATCTCATGCAATTTTCAACACATTATTAATGTGGTTTTAAAATGTAAATGGACTTGTTGTTGAATTGTTATCCAGAAATGTTTTTGTTTTATAAACATGATGGCGGTTAGGTTTTTGACGTTAGAAGCCTTGCAACTAGGGGCTTAATGATAAAAAGAGCGGTTTGTTACGATGCTTTTGAATTTGGCGCTGCTTTGGTAGAATGCGACGCTTTGTAGCACCCTGCTATGTCTATTCGTTAAGTGAGAAAGATTCATGAACAAAAGCCATGTGACTATTGGTTTAACTAACCCAAAGAGCCCGACAAACGTTGGTGCTGTTATGCGTGCGGCTGGTTGTTACCAAGTCGACGAAGTTAAATACACAGGGCAACGCTACGAAAAAGCCGCAAAATTCCACACCGATACTAAGAGTGCTGCGCGTACTATCCCGTTGACTGGTGTTGAGTCGTTTTTAGACAATCTTGATCCAGAAACTAAGATCGTTTGCGTAGAACTCGCAGAAGGTGCAACACCACTACCGCGTTTTAAACACCCAGAAAATGCCATTTATATCTTTGGCCCTGAAGACGGCTCTATTTCTCAAGATGTCGCCGACAGAGCCGATCATGTTGTGTACGTACCAACAGTTGGCTGCATGAACTTGGCAGCGACAGTGAATGTGCTGCTTTACGATCGTCTTGCTAAATCTGATGAAATGGATGAGAGCAACGAACTGATTAAGAAAAGCCGTGATAACCGTAACCATCTGCTAATCAAAGAAAAGTAACTATTTACTTCTAGTAAAAGTAACGATCTGCTTCTAGTGTTATCTATCCCGTAAGCAATCGGATATTATCTTGAGTTCATCATCAGACAATTGAAGGGTTAGATAACACCATGGAAGACAAGCAATTACTTGCCGCGCTACAGCAACACTCTGTCCTCGATCTCTATCAGTTATTCCAAGAAGTTGGTCAAAACCGCTCTTTGTATGCATTACTAGAGAGGTTATCTTCCCTTAAAGAACATCATCAACTGAGTACTCGTCTTAGCCCTTTTAAGCCTCATATCGAAGGATTGCTAGCTCAATTTGATAGCGCCACGCCAGATAGCGAGATCCTCAAGGCAGTCGCTCTTCAGTCTGAGATTCAGCAACGAGGCCACAGTATGAGTCGTTACATCATGACATCAGATAACCATCGCCATTTTTCCCCAAGTGCAGACCTAGTCATGTTTGGTGATTCGATCACCGAATGGGCCCCGTGGGCGGATATCTTTCGCGATGTTTCGATGGTCAACCGTGGCTTAGCGGGTGACACCACAACTGGCATGTTGCGCCGTATTGATACCACGTTGAATGTGAAGCCAAAGCTGGTGTGTTTTATGGCAGGGATAAACGATTTAGCTCAGGGTTATGATGTCGACCATATCTACCAGAACTACATTGATATGCTTAAGGTGTGGCAAGAAAATGAGATTCGCATATTGGTGCAATCAACGCTTTATGTTGGCTCTAAACTGCAAGGTTTAAATCCGTCGGTTGAACTGCTCAATAGCAAGCTAAGCGAGTACTGTACACAGCAAGGCATTGCGTTCTTAGATGTGAATTCAGTATTGTCGCCTAATAAGCTGTTGTCGAACAAGTACTCGTGTGATGATCTGCATTTGAATGCGAAGGCTTATCAAACTTGGGCTGAGATACTTCAACCTACGATAGCTGAGCTACTAAAATAGACTCACGCAAAACGCTAGCTAGACCGATAAACAGCTTAGCTAATACAAGAAAAGCCAAACCCTAGATTTGTTTCGCGAACCATAAGGACATCAATGTGAACCTAAGACAATTGGAAGTCTTTTACGCCATTATGCAGACCGGAACCGTATCTGGAGCCGCGCGCAGCTTGCATGTGTCGCAACCAAACGTGACCCGTATTTTGGCGCACACGGAGCAACAACTTGGGTTTGGCTTATTCGAACGAGTTAAAGGGCGGTTGGTGCCAACGGTTGAGGCAAAAACCTTACTGCCAGAAGCGGAAAAGGTGTATCAGCAATTGGGGCAATTTCGATCTCTGACCAACAAAGTGAAGCAAGGCCATCAGCATTTACGCATTGGTGCGCCGCCGATACTGGCGACTAAATTACTAACTCAGGTAATAGCCCAAATGTCTCGGGAACAAGAGCTATCTTTTGAGTTGCTGACTGCAAACCGTGATGAGCTGTGTGCTGGGTTATTAAAGCATGAGCTTGATATTGCTATCGCGTTTGGCGATGAAGCACCGCCTGCGATATTAAGTGAAACGCTATTAACCGAATCACTAAAGGTTTTGGTTCCTTCCAATACGGTTGATCATTTCCCCGCGGAATTAACGTTAGATGATCTGATCAATTATCCGCTGCCAATCATCGGGCTCGATAGCCGCGATCCATTAGGCCTCCTGTTACATCAACGCCTTATTGCACGTGAGCAGCATTATCACCACCCGATATCTGTACGTGGGTATAGCGCCGCTGCGGAACTGGTCAAGCACCAAGCGGGGTTTGCGATTGTTGATCCGTGGACGGCAGAGCAATATCAAAATGACGATGCGGTCTGTGTGTTGCCGCTTCAACCAGACATCCAATTTTCGGTATCGATGCTTTGCGCAGAGCACACCCCTCAGTCGATTTCCGTTAAGCAATTTATCGCTTCATTGAAAATCCATACTCACCCTATAACTTAAGGTTATAGGCTCGCCATAAATAGGCATTCGGCAGCTTCGAAGTTCTTAATTAAAGTAAACCCATACAAGGGCTTATTAATTAGGAATACTCATGTCGATCGCTCAACCTTACCTTCTTTTTCTTGGGGATGTTACTGACCCACTCGCTGCAAAAACAGCTCGCGGTATTCATCAATGGCGACCAGAAATCTGCCTAGGTCAACTGCGTTTAACGGGTGATACCGTTTCACTGGGCTTAACGGATATGACCCTGCAAGAGGCGCAAGCGCAGGGCGCGAAGACGCTAGTGATTGGTACCGCAAATCCGGGTGGTGTTATTCCTGATTCTTGGCAGTCAACCATTATGGCCGCTGCAGAAATGGGATATGAGATTGCATCTGGCATGCACCAACGATTGAGTGAATTTTCACCGCTTGCTGACATGCAGCAACAAGGATTGACTAAGCTTCATGATGTACGCCATTTTGACGGTGTTCTTAATGTTGGTAACGGTAAGCTTCGTCAAGGTAAGCGCCTGCTTACTGTCGGAACTGATTGCTCAGTAGGCAAAATGTTCTCGGCATTAGCGATTGAAAAGTCGCTTAAACAAGCGGGAACATCCGCTCAGTTTAAAGCGACAGGGCAGACAGGTATTTTGATTGAAGGCAGCGGTATTTCGATTGATGCGGTGGTTGCGGATTTTATTTCTGGCGCAGTTGAAGCGATTAGCCCTGATTTTACCGACCACGATTGGGACATCATTGAAGGGCAAGGCTCTTTGTTCAACCCTTCGTTTGCAGGCGTGAGTTTGGGTCTTTTACATGGCGCACAAGCTGATGCCTTAGTGCTGTGTCATGAAGTTGGGCGACCACATATTCGTAACCTTCCTCATGCTAAATTACCAAGCATAGAACAGACGATTGAAGCCAACTTGCAAGCGGCGCGACTGACTAATCCAGACGCGAAGCTGGTGGGTATCTGCTTGAACACGTCGGCGATTAGCATTGAAGAGGCTGAGACATTGTGCCAAGAATGGACCACACTCTATCAAGTGCCAGTGACGGACCCAGTGCGCTTTGGTGTACAACACATTACTGATCATTTGCGACATTCACTTTAACGACTTCATCATTTCTACGTTTCCATTTGTTAAAGTGAACATCAACCGAGTGAAATTATGAAGATTACAGCTGAACCCATTATTATCGCGATGCAAACGCCTTTTCGCATCTCTCGTGGCAGTCGAACTGAGTGTCACGTTGTTCGTGTTTACATTGAACATGGTGGCAAACGAGCTCAGGGCGAATGCACGCCTTACCCACGATACGGCGAGTCATCGGAGTCTGTGTTAGCGCAAATCCAACAAGCGTCTAGCGCACTTGAAGCTATGTTTGAACGAGGCGTTACTGATCCGGCAGAGCTAAGAGATCATCTTCAGTCTTTATTGACCGGAGGGGCAGCGCGCAATGCGGTCGATTGTGCGCTTTGGGATTATCAAGCTCAGCAGAACGACCAGACGTTTCCGAATAGCTTGTTTGAGTTGCCTGCTCAAATCGTGACTGCAATGACAGTCTCGATTGGCACGCCAGAAGCCATGGCGACTCAGGCTCGAGACTATGTCGCGAATGGTGCGAAACTTCTGAAAGTGAAGCTTGACGGCGAGCAGGTGGTAGAGCGTGTTCGCGCGGTACGAGAAGCTGCGGCAGATGTTCAAATTGTATTGGATGCGAATGAAGCGTGGACAGGATTGAATCTCGAAGAGTTGTTCAATCAACTGGTAGAATTTGATATTGCGATGATCGAGCAGCCGTTACCCCAACAGCACGATGCCTCATTGGCGCACATCAAGCACCCGATACCACTGTGTGCTGATGAAAGCTGTCATACCACTTCGCAACTTTCATCTTTGTCAGGCAAATATGAAATGGTCAACATCAAGCTCGATAAAACAGGTGGTTTGACCGAAGCATTGGTACTTGCTGAAGAAGCTCAAAGGCTAGGATTTACGCTGATGTCGGGTTGTATGCTCGGTACATCGCTGGCGATGCGTGCAGCTCTGCCTATCGCCGTTCAATCTGAAATCGTCGACCTCGATGGCCCAGTCTTACTTGGTCAAGATGTAGCACCATCACTGACTTATCGAGATGGGATGATTGTTCTTTAAGTTCCTAACAAATTAGCTAGGAATCTCTCCATACAAAAATCGCATAAGCGTTAACTTATGCGATTTTTTGTTTGTACCGTTTTACAGAGATAAGTAAACCATACTGCAACTACTCACTTGCTTCATTGAGTGGGGTGTACTGAACTGCTAAATACAACCCACCTAGAAAATGCAGTGCTTGGCAAAATCGCCCGCTTCATTAGCCGTCCAGTCACCTTTAGGCTTTTCTTTCATATCCGCACACCAAGCTTCACTGCCAACCTCGGTACAAGCCATTAATTGAGTAGCAAGGAAAAGTATCAACGCGATTTTCTTCATAATAAACATTCCGTTGTGGTCTAAATTTCTGCTTATAACTGTATCAAATCCCACAAGTGATTGTTATAGCTGCTAAGAACTTAAGGGCGTTAATAATGATGTGGGGTTGAGCTGAATTCGAGGGACGGTAAAGAAGCGAAGGTTTGCTTGGCTTTAAGATCGAAAAAGCCAGCAACGTATGCTGGCTTTGAAATTCTTAATAAGTTTCTATTCTTTATTTCGCTTTAACTACTTATCGATTTATACCAATTTCATCTCTTGGATGATGTCCGAAGCAATCTCTGGCTTCGTGCTTGTTGGTTTCTCGTGTAGGTCGGCTTTCAATTGTCCCTTACGGTTACTTAGGCCCGCTTCAAGTTTCTTAAGTGCTGCAGCGATAGCTGGGTACATAACATCGTCTGTCGATTTTGCTGTTACTCGTACACCTTCGTAGTTGGTGAATACTTCAACCTGATGTTGACCGTGTTCTTTAGTAATGATGATGTCGCAACTGATCAGTGATGGGAAATGGTTAGATATCTTCTCGAATTTACCTTCGATGTCTTTGCGTGACTCGTCGTTAATTGATACATGATGTGTTTGAACATTTATTTTCATAAATCATACCTTTCCAATGACTGTGTCATTTAAACGTAGCAAACATCGCATAGATTAACCAACTGAGAATTAGCACATGTGTGATTGACTTCAGTGTTATCAAATATTCTCTTGTTACTCCCTTGAAAGTCCGATGAACTGATCGCATATTATGTTTCGTGTTTTAAAGACATGTTCAAAAAAACTCCATCCTTGATAATTTGCGCTAACCTACAGAGAATTCCCAGTGAATCTCTCTTTATCGGTTTTATAATTCCGAACTTGTCACTCCATTGATTTTCTTTCCAGCTCACTCACTTTTTCTTCTTTGATTAAAAAATCAGCTTAAGTTACTAATTTATAGACACTCAACTGCCCACTCCATATTGAAGTGAAACTCTCCTGCTGTGAGTTGAGACTCGGGTATGGTAATGCGTGCTCGAATATCGACTTCTTTATTGGATGCCAGTTGATCGACAGGAAATTCGACGCCCTGACGCCAATAATTAATGTCACCTTCATAGCGAACCGGCGTTTCGACTTTGAATCGCACAAGTTCTGAAATGCGAGACTCATCAATTGAGCCTAGATCAATATGTTGCAGTTTGAGCAACAATCGAGAATCTTTGCGATTGGACTCAAGCTTAAGCGTTATCGCTCGGCCATCGTATTCTCGGCCACTGAATTTAAGCCGTTTAAGCGTATTAAAACCATCAAAGCCATTAAGATTGATGCTGAAATGCTTGAGCTAATGGGCAGCGAAGATGGCAAAATAGCCGTGATTAAAGTGAGTTGGGATGAAAAAGGGATGAAGGTTTATAAGGACGGTTACTTAGCGGATTATGAGTACGGTATTGCCCCTCATGAGATGCAAGAGAACTACGAGCTAGCACCTAAGTAGTTTTATTCCATTTCCGAAAAGCGCTCTGGTTTGCAGGGCGCTTTTTATACCCCCACCAAAACATGACTTAACTCACACTTTTCTGACATTTTACCGCTCGTTATGCTAGTATGCGCCGCTTGTCTTTGTAATTGATAAAAAACGCATTACCCAAACAGAGTTTTCTGTTTATCTGCTTGTAATGACCTCATTCAGTTTGGCCTAACTTGGCTGAACATCTGCATTTTGCTCGGACGCAAAGAGAGTAGTTCTCGCTACTTCACTATGTACATTTGAGAGCACCATCTATCAAAGGCCTTTTAGAAACAGCCTAGTTAGCGCGAACTACGTTCTGCGTGAAGGGTTTCGTTTTTCCAAAAATCCCTCTGGCGCCAAGTATTACTTGGTTGCTGACAAGTAAGGAGTCTATATGACGTCTACGGTATCTACATCCGTACCTACATCTCCAGCTGGTAATACAGCTTCGACAGAGAAAGAAGTAAACCATCCATTTCTTTCCTTAGTCATCATGGTTATCGTTGCAGCAATCGCAACCTACTTTATCCCTGCAGGCGAGTTTGAACGAGTGGTTATGAATGGCCGCACGGTGATCGACCCAGACAGCTATACACTATTAGCAAGCAACCCAACAACATTAACCTCTTTTTTCGAATCATTTTTTAAAGGCTTCAAATCCGCTTCTGGCGTGATGGGTGTTGTGGTATTTGTTGGTGGTGCTTTCGGTATCATCAAACACATGGGTCTGCTGGACGCATCGGTTGTTGCGCTCACCACTAAGCTTAAGAAACAAGGCTTATATGTGATCGCGCCAGTGATCATGACGGCGATCTTCTTCAACGTGACCTTCACCGGTATGCGTGAACTGGATGTTATTTTCATCTCATTGATGATTCCGATCTGTATCAAGCTTGGATACGATGCGATTACAGCGTTAGGCGTTGTTCTACTGGCAAGTTGTGCAGGTTTTGCTGCGGCGTTGGCAAACCCACTCTTCACGGGTATTGCACATACTATCGCTGAGCTGCCTTTGTATTCAGGCATGTGGTATCGCTTTATTGTCGGCATGTTTATGCTGCTGACCGGTGCTTGGTATGTGTTGAATTACGCAAGAAAAGTAAAACAAGATCCAACTAACGGCTTGTTACACGGCACGGGTTACCACTACGAATCAAACGTTGAAGCTAAGTCTCTGACGGTTCGTGAGAAGCTAGCAGGTATCGCATTCTTAGGCGTGTTCGCATACATGATCTTCGGTACTCTGACGATGGGCTTTGGCTTTACTGAGATCGCAGGTGCGTTTGTGGCAATGGCGATCATTCCTGGCTTGGTGGCAGGATTGTCTCCTAACAAGATTTGTGAATATTGGACCAAAGGTGTCAGCGATGTATTGGTTGCGGTGTTGATCATCTTCTTTGCGCGTTCGGTGTTGACCATCATGGAAGACGCGAAGATTGTCGACTCGATTATCTACTATCTTGCGCAGATCATTTCAGGCAGTTCTAAGCTTGTTGCGGCGGCAGGTATCTACTTCTCGCAGGCTGCGATCAACCTGTTTATTCCATCAGGCAGTGGCCAAGCGGTGATCACCATGCCAATCATTATTCCGTTGGCAGATATTGGTGAAGTGACTCGCCAAGTGGCAGCACTGGCTTCTCAATTGGGTGATGGTATCTCTAACTATATTTACCCAACTAATGGTGGCTTGTTAGCGGTATTGGCTATTGCAAAAGTGCCTTACACCAAGTGGGTTCGTTTCTTCTTACCACTGTTCTTGTTCTGGTCGGTAGGCGCTTTGGTTTCTGTTGTGATTGCTCAAATGATTGAGTTAGGGCCTTTCTAAGGTTTCTGTTTAATCGAATACATGGACAGTTAAGGCTTAACTGAAGCTGTGTGAGTAAATAAGAAGGCAGCGAATTCGCTGCCTTTTTTCGTTTAAAGAAAAGCTATTTCAACGTTAAAGGTTACTCTTCAAATTGGTAAGAAGAGGGCACCACAATCACGCCTTGTTTTGATATGTGGAAGCGTTTCGCATCGGCAAGGCTATCAAGACCGATCTGGGTTCCGTCAGGCACCTTAACGTTCTTGTCGATGATGCAGTTTTGTATGTGGCAATTTTTTCCAATCTCAACATCTTCAAACAGAATACTATCAATCACAATCGCGGCATTGCTGACTTTCACTTTCGGGAAGAAGATTGAGTTTTGCGCTGAGCCACCTTCAATCACTACGCCATTCGCGATCATCGAGTTGATGAAAATCCCTTGATTTCCCTCTACCGAAGCAATGGTTCGTGCGGGTGGCAGCTGCGGTTCGTAAGTACGAATTGCCCAATCAGGTTGATATAAATCGATAGGCGAAGCTGGCTTTAACAGGTCCATGTTGGATTGGTAATAAGAGTCGATAGTACCAACATCTCTCCAGTACGCATCTTGGGTCACTCGGCCTTCTTCATCCCCAAACTTGTATGCGTAAACACTGTTGTTGCCCACCAATTTAGGAATGATGTCTTTACCAAAATCGTGGCTTGAGTCTGGATCTTCTGCGTCTGCCAATAATGCCTGTGTCAGTACTTCTTTATCAAAGATGTAAATTCCCATTGAAGCCATGCTTCGAGTCGGCCTACCAGGTACACATGCAGGGTAACGTGGCTTCTCGGTAAAGTTATTGATCTCTAGAGATTCATCTATCTCCATCACACCAAACTCTTTGGCTTCGTCAATCGAAACCTCCATGCACGCCACGGTTAGGTCGGCCTCGTTCTTTTTGTGCTGCTTGAGCATTGGCGCGTAATCCATGCGATAGATATGGTCACCGGATAACACCACCACATGCTTGGCTTCACTGCGAGAAAGCAGATACAAGTTTTGATAAATTGCATCGGCAGTACCGCTGTACCAGCTATCACCGGTTCGCATTTGTGGGGGAACATTGGTGATGTATTCGCCGAGCTCGGGGTTAAGCACCGACCAACCATCTCTCAAATGTTTTTGCAAAGAGTGAGACTTGTACTGAGTCAGCACTAAAATTTGGCGTAGCCCAGAATGTAAGCAGTTCGCGAGAGTGAAATCGATGATTCGATATTTGCCACCAAAGGGTACCGCAGGTTTTGCACGGTTATCAGTGAGAGGGGAAAGCCGAGAGCCAACACCGCCGGCCAGAACGATTGTTAGAGTGTCTTGCATGATCAGAACCTCAATGTATTTATGATTATGAACATAGACTTGCAAGCACTAAGCCAAATGTAACTCATTGAATATTATACGCGGCAAGATTGATTCTTGTAGAGCTGCACCAAAATGATGCGTGCGAGATATTGGCTTGCTCTATTTTGATCCAAAGAGAGCTGAGCAAAGTGAAGGGATTGGATTAACAAAATGACGCACGGAAAAGTTGCATTACAAAACTGTCAATAAAATGAAGAGATAAAGTGATCGGGTCGATATAAATTTACATAAATAATCACAACTTTTCACAAATTGATTTCCATCAATAAAGTAGGGTTATTCTATGATACCTTGCACGCAAAATAAGAAATGATTACTCATTCACCAACAAAGATTAAGCCCCCAAAAGGAAATTATAATGAAAAAAACAGTATGTGGTATTGCGGTTATTGCGGCTCTTATGTCAACCAATGTTCTTGCTCATAAAGAAGGTGATTTCATCATCCGTGCAGGTGCAGCAACGGTATCTCCTAACGATAGTAGTGGCGCTGTGTTGAATGATCCAAATACAGAATTCTCTGTAGACTCAAACACTCAACTTGGTTTGACTTTTGGCTACATGTTTACAGATAACATCAGCTTTGAAGTATTAGCTGCAACCCCATTTTCTCACAATATTTCTGCGACTGGTCTTGGTGAAATAGCTGATACCAAACATTTACCACCAACGTTTATGGTTCAGTATTACTTTGGTACCGCAGAGAGTGACTTCCGTCCTTATGTAGGCGGCGGCATAAACTACACGGTCTTCTTTGACGAAGGTTCGAAGATCGATGGATTGAGCGATGTATCACTTGATGACTCTTGGGGCTTGGCGGCAAACATCGGTATGGATTACATGATCAACGACGATTGGTTCTTGAATGCGTCAGTTTGGTATATAGATATTGATACGACGGCTAAATATAATTTGGGCGGTACTGATTACTCTACAGACGTTGATATCGACCCATGGGTATTCATGATAGGTGGTGGTTACAACTTCTAATCAACCTTTTAAGTTTATTAAAGGCGCTCAAGCACCAGCCAGCTTGGGCGCTTTTTTTTGCTTGCTCGTTAATTAAACGCTCAATCTAACCTAGTGTTGTTATGGGTAAAGCGAACTGATTGTCGTCATTTATTGTTAATAAAAGAGAAAGATAACTGTCATAACAGCCCTCTATGATCGCGGTTCTAATTATGGAGGATATATGAATCGTAAATTTAATAAGCTGACTTTATTACTGCCTATCGCGGTAAGTTCTGCTCTGGTTGGGTGCTCTCAGTCAACTTCAATGACTGCAGGATCATCTCAAACATCACTTGATGCTTTTAGCCTTCAATGCCAATCCATTCAACAACCGAACAAGACAGATGCCACTGTTACCGGAATCAGTCTGGTTGGTCGTGCTATTGCCGACGCCCCGTTTGATACCTCAGCAGCCGAAATCGTCAGCTACGATTCATGTACCGATAAGCTTTATGTTGTGAACGCTCAAGCGCAGAAAGTCGATGTGTTATCAATGAACTCAGCTAGCGAACCAACATCTTCGGGTTCTATTGATCTTCAATCAGCGGCTGCAGCTTCGGGTGTTGATATTGGTGCAGCGAATAGTGTGTCGACTCATCAAGGATTAGTTGCTGTCGCTATTGAAAATGCCGACAAGCAACGAAACGGCATCATTGCACTTTATCGTTCAGACACATTAGAGCTGATCACCACTTACACAGCTGGTGCACTGCCAGACATGGTGAGCTTCTCGAAAGATGGTCGCTATATTGCCTCTGCAAATGAAGGTGAGCCGAATGCGGATTACAGCATTGACCCTGAAGGTTCAGTGACACTGGTGGATTTAACTTATGGTCCTCTGCAAGCAAGAGTCACGCAGATCGATTTTAAGGCATTCAATCAAGGTCAGCCTCGCCATGCAGAGCTGACCGACAAGGTTCGAATCTCTGCGCCGAATGCAACCGTTGCTCAAGATCTAGAACCTGAATATCTAACGTTTGCTGATAACGGAAAACTCTACGTTGCCCTTCAAGAGAACAACGCATTGGCAGCCATTGATGTGGCGAGTGCACAAGTCGATGCAATTCTGGGATTAGGCGGCAAGCTTTGGGATACCGCTCAGTTGGATGCGTCAAACAAAGACAAAAACATCGGTAATCTACAAAGCTACGCAATGTTAGAAGGCCTTTACATGCCAGATAGCATCACTAGCTACAGTGTTGAGGGCAACACCTATATTGTGACTGCGAACGAAGGTGATGGTCGTGAATATGGCATCAAGACCACGCAAAAAATATGTGATGAGAAAGGTTTTGAGTGGGACGGTGACGATTATCAAGGCACCGAAAACTACACCACAGAAAAAGACTTTTGTATCGCGCATGTCGATGAAGTACGCGGCAAGAAGTTAGACGTTGACGCTAACCACCCATTAGCAGGCGCGTTGAAAGACAACAAGCAACTTGCTCGTCTTAAAGTGATTAAGCCACAAGGGACACTCGCTGCTGACCAAGAGATTCAAGCATTCGGTAGCCGTTCTTTCTCTATTTGGGATGAGTCAGGCGAGTTAGTGTTTGATAGCGGTGATGATTTTGCTCGAATCGTACTTGAGCAAGATCCTGCAAACTTCAACAGCACCAATGATAACAACCAAAGCGGTGACGATCGTAGTGATGATAAAGGTGTAGAGCCTGAAGCGATCGAAGTGGCTGAGATCAACGGCAAGCACTATGCCTTTATTGGACTTGAGCGCCAAGGTGGCATCATGGTTTACGACGTAACACAGCCTAAGAACGCAAGTTTCATCAGCTACTTGAACAACCGAGACTTCACACAACCAGTGTGCACTAAGGTTGATGAAGACGGTGATTGCGACAACGATACTTACAACTTTAAAGCGGGTGACCTAGGTCCTGAATCAATTAAGTATTTTACGCGTTCAGGTAGCCACTTTATCGCTGTCGGCAATGAAGTGAGCGGTAGCACATCAGTTTACCGCGTTGAGTTCTAATCTCGCTTACTGCTAGCAATTAGATTGAATCAAAATAAAAGCGCCACAACTTGTTAAGTCGTGGCGCTTTTTTAGTTCATCGCTGATTTAGTCGCGATAGCAAAGGCCTATGGCTGTTGCTTAGTTGGTGCTAGAGCAATCTCACGGATACATACGTTCTGTGGTTGTTGGTAAGCGAATGATACAGCGCGAGCAATATCGTCAGCTGCCAATACACCGCCCATGTCTTCTTTCCAAGAATCGTAACCGTCTTTGATCTCTTGAGATGTAGTGTGAGACAGAAGCTCAGTCTCAACAGCACCCGGTGCGATAGTAGTAACACGAACATTTGAAGCTGCTACTTCTTCACGAACGTTCTCAGAGATAGCGTGTACCGCGAACTTAGTACCACAGTAAGCAGCGTGGCTTGGGAATGTTTTCTTACCCGCAATTGAGCTGATGTTGATGATAGTACCTGTGTTGCGTTCCATCATAGGAGCAAGTACAGACTGCATGCCGTTTAGAAGACCAATCACGTTTACATCGAACATTGTCTTCCACTCTTGTGCGTCTTGAGTATCAATTTGACCAAGAAGCATTGCACCAGCATTGTTGATAAGTGCATCTACAGGGCCAAACTTCTCTTCACCTTGTGCGATTGCTGCATCAAAAGACGCTTTGTCTGTTACGTCTACTTTCACAGATAGAGAGTTTGGTAGGTTCAGCGCTTCAAGGAGGTCAATACGACGAGCTAAAAGTAGTAGAGGGTGACCTTCATCGCTTAGACGACGAGCGATTGCTTCACCAATACCAGAGCTTGCACCTGTAATTACGATTAGTTTTTTCATTTTATTTCCTCTGTACTTTTATTGCGTCGGTTGGCTACGACGTATTGTTTAAGTGCATTCGAATCAAGTGCTTGTTGCCTTGCTTCGTTGCGATGGAGGTATATTAAGGAAAATAGAATTGTTGATATATAGCACTTTACTTGAAACACTGTTGCTGTGGTGCAACAATAAAGCGTCTATCTCATAACTTCACAAGTAAGCTGGCGGCCATGCTCAATCAAATTAACCTGTCTGATATTCGTTCTTTCGTGCTTATCGCTCGTTTAGGTAACTTCACCAAAGCGGCGGAGGAGCTGGATGTGTCACGCTCTCACGTATCACGCCAAGTGAGTAGCCTAGAAAAGCAAATGGGAGTGACTCTGTTTATCCGCACTACTCGAACCTTAAGGCTGACTCACGCTGGGCAAGATCTGTACGCGAGATGTGAACAAGCCTTAGATAATATAGACCAAGCTCTGATTGCTGCTGTGGATGATGTCGAAGAAGTACGTGGCGACATAAAAGTAAACTGTGTTGGCGGTTATTTGGGTGAAGTGATCATCGCGGATCTGGTCAATGAGTTTATGCAGCTCTACCCAGACATCAGCATCAGCCTTGATTTCAGTAGTAACCGAGTCGATTTGATTGAAGACGCCTTTGATATCGCTTTTCGTATGGGGAGCTTAGAAGACGCGGGCTTTATCGCAAGAAAGCTATTGGATATTGAAATGGGAACACTCGCGAGCCCTGAGTATTTCACTCGCAAAGGGAAGCCAAGCCATCCTAAAGATCTGATCCGCCATGATTGCTTAACCGGTTCGGTGCGTAAGTGGAGCTTTCAAGCACTGGACGATACTAAGAAAACAGTCGATGTGCATGTGACGGGCAGGTTGCAATGTAAGAATGGACGAGTGTTGGTACAGGGCGCGAAGTCGGGCAACGGAATTATTCGTGTTCCAACTATCTATTGCTTACAAGAACTCAACGACGGGCAACTGCTGCAAGTGTTTGATGAGTGGATAGTGCCTAAAGTGGACTTTTCAGCGATCTACCATCGAGACCGCTATCAACCAAGTCGAATTCGAACCTTCATTGATTTTGTAAAAGGTCGCTTTGAGCAAATGCCAGTCAGCTAAATAGTGCGTGCTGTCCATTATTTGGAATAGAGTGGATTTGCTTGGGCTTACATCTCGTCGATTTCGTTTTGTAGACTTTCCAGTTGATCCAGAATCAGTAAGAACTTCTCACCAAAGGGCGTCACTTGATATTCAACTCTTGGTGGGAGTTCGTTGAACATCTGCTTATCCAAAATCCCAAACTCAACATTTCGCTTCAAGCATTCATTCAATACTTTGGTCGATAACCCTTCGACCGAGCGCACCATTTCACCGGGGCGATTAATGCCATTTGCCAGTAATTGGTAAACCGTTAGCGACCATTTACAGCCGTAGATGGTTTCGACCATACGAGCGGAACGCTCTGGTGCCGATTTTCTTGAAAAAAAGTTTTCCTGATTTTTCATAAAGATGTACCAATAAGTACCTACCTAACCGATTTGTACTTACTATTCATAGTGTTAGTTCAAAGCCTAAGATTACCACGTTCACATGACTTAGGAGATAACAAAATGAACTTCACTAAAAATGGTATTGCAGTCGTAATTGGTGGCACAAGCGGCATGGGCTTTGAAACAGCGAAGCAGTTAGTCGCTCAAAACATCCATGTGCTGGTTGTCGGTAATAACCCAACTAAGTTAGATAAAGCGGTGTCAGAACTTCAATCACTAGGCCACGCTTCTGGTTGGCAAGCTAACCTTTATGATGATGCGAGTGTGTCTCGCCTTATTGCGTATTTAGAGTCGCTCGAAGAAGGTATTGGTTACCTTGTTAATGCTGCAGGTTACTTCAACCCTAAAGCGTTTATTGAGCACCAAGAATCTGATTACGAGCAATACATGCAGCTTAATAAAGCAACCTTCTTCATTACTCAAGCGATAAGCAAGTTGATGATCAAGAACGGCGGCGGCAGTGTGGTTAACGTTGGTTCTATGTGGGGTAAGCAAGCAATCAAAGCGACGCCATCTTCTGCCTATTCAATGGCTAAAGCTGGCCTGCACGCATTAACACAACACATGGCAATGGAACTGGCTGAGCATAACATTCGTGTGAATGCGGTTTCCCCGGCTGTGGTTAAAACACCGATTTACGAATCTTTCATTAAGCCGGAAGAAGTGGATCAAGCGTTAGAAGGCTTCAACGCGTTCCATCCGATTGGTCGAGTCGGTTTACCGAAAGATATCGCTAATAGCATCTCTTTCTTACTGTCAGACAGTGCTGATTGGGTCACGGGTGCAATCTGGGATGTTGATGGCGGTGTGATCGCTGGCCGTAATTAATTAGGCTTCTTTTCAGGAGGCTGTCGCGTAGGCAAATAGCAGCGAGATGGCCTCCTTGATGAGTATTCGCGTAGAATAGAAACGAGAAAGACAACAATAATAATTAAAACGATAACAAGAGTAAGGTCGCCATTATGTTCAACATGGACTTTTCAAAGAGACTGGTTATAGAAACCGAGACATTAGATTGGATCGCGAGCCCTGCCAAAGGGGTATGGCGTAAGCCGCTTGAAAGAGAAGAGAAAGAATCAGGTCACACGACCAGTGTTGTGAAGTACGAACCGGAATCTTCGTTTTCTGAGCACCCGCATCCGCAAGGCGAAGAAATCTTCGTGTTAGACGGTGTTTTCTCTGATGAAACTGGAGATTTCCCTGCCGGTACTTATATCCGTAATCCCCCGGGCAGTGCGCATTCTCCATCAAGCAAAAATGGCTGCACGATCTTGGTGAAGCTCAACCAGTTTGATGCGAGAGACTTAACTCAAGTTCGCATTAATACTCTAGAAACAGAGTGGCTTCCGGGTATTGGTGGTTTACAAGTGATGCCACTGCATGAATTCGAGCACGAGCATGTCGCTTTAGTGAAGTGGCCTGTTGGCGAACGTTTTCAGCCGCACCGTCACTTTGGTGGTGAAGAGATCTTTGTGTTGTCAGGCACTTTTAAAGATGAGCATGGCGAGTATCCAAAACACACATGGATGCGCAGCCCTCATATGAGCGAGCATTTCCCTTATGTGGAAGAAGAGACGGTTATCCTAGTGAAAACGGGTCACCTGCCATTGGATTAAAGGAATGCTCAATATAAAGATGAGAAAGCCGCATTGTTTTGAACAAGCGGCTTTTTTAGTTTTTATATATGAGCTGACTAGTAAGCGACACCAATACGTTGGCGTGGGAACTTGCCAGCTTCTAGTTCATCAATCATCGCAATAGCGTAATCGCTGACGGATATTTTGCTGTTGCCATCTTCGTCAGTGAGCAGTTGATCACCACCTGTGCGGTAGGTTGATAGCTTATCGCCCGGGAAGATTTCCGCAGCAGGGCTAACGAATGTCCAGTTAACCTTGTCATTAGATTGTTTGAACACTTCAAGCGCTTCACCCTGTGCTAGCGCTTCGTTTTTGTAGTCCGCAGGGAAGTCAGGAACGGTAACTAACGGTACGTTTGGCGCCACTTCTAATGAGCCTGCACCTCCTACCCAAAGTAGACGTTCGATGCCAATGCTTGGCAATGTATCAAGCAACTTAACTGCTGTGTTTTTTACGATGTCGTGATTGCCTAGAGCGCGTCCACCAATCGAAGCAATTACCGCATCAACGCCTGAGAAAGCGGTCGCTAGACTTGCTGCTTCATCTTGTAAATCAAATGAACGAACTTCAACATCGCTGATTTCTACGCGACTTGCATCTCTTACAACAGCAACAACTTCGTGTCCGCGAGATTGAGCTTCTTTAGCTATGTGACTACCAATCCAACCTGATGCGCCTAATACTGCAATTTTCATAATGTCTCTCCAATTATCTAATTTATTGAGTCTGTTTCTCGACAGCCATTGCAGTCTAATAGCTCACTAGATTGCGATAAATATCGTGAAATGATGTAGATTGTATCTATACAGTTATCTAATAGGCTTGGTTAAGTCGGTAAGGGAGAGTGTGATGGACAGGTTGACGGCGATGCGTAGCTTTGTTGAAGTCGCAAATTGCGCCAGTTTTACTCAAGCAGCAGAGCATTTGGACATGAGCCGTTTACAGGTTTCACGTCATGTTCAAGAGATAGAAGGGTGGCTGAAGCAGAGGCTATTACATAGGACGACTCGAAAGGTGAGCTTAACCGCGGCAGGGGAAATCGCTCTGCAGCGCTGTGAGAAGATCCTCCATGAGACCGCTGAGCTAGAAGTTACTTCACTCAATCAAACCGATGATCTTTCTGGAACCATTCGAATTGCAGCTCCGATTGGTTTAACTCAGCACATGTTGTTGGATGTGGTCGAACAGTTCACCGAGCGCCACCCTAATATCACGGTCGAACTGTTTGCCTCAGACCGCTTTACTCAGCTGGTGGATGAGAGGATCGATATTGCACTTCGTTATACCGATCAACCTGATGATAGTTTGATTGCACGAAAGCTAATGGTTATTGATTCAGTGGTGTGTGCCTCGCAAGCCTACTTAGACAAACATGGTGAACCTGAAACGGTCGAGGCGCTTCGACAACACAATTGTTTTCGTCACTTGAATGTTTCTAAGTGGGATTTTGTTAAGGACAATCAACACTATTCAGTTGAGGTGTCTGGCACTATCAAGGCTAATGATGTTGGAGTGCTAACTCGCGCCGCACAGCACGGGAAAGGGGTAATTCATTTACCTTGTGACTTAGCCAACCCACTGATTGCGAATGGCAAATTGATACGAATATTGGATGAGTTTGTTTCACCGAGTAGTGTGCTGTGGGCGGTGTATTTGTCTCGTAGTTATCAGCTGCCGGTTGTTCGTCAGTTCATTGATTTTGCCGCAGAAGCTTGGTCTAGCGATATCAAATCTGGCGATGTTTGAAACTTCATAGGCAATGATACATAGCGATAGAATTTTAAAAGCCCATAAATACAAAAATCCGATATCAAAGGTGATATCGGATTTGAACTCAATAATTCAGAGTTCCAGCACGCTCTCCTCTCACGAAGTCTTTATATGTAATGATGCACGGATAATCGGGTATTTATTACCTTATCGTTGATGCTAGGTAAAGGCTGATACAAGCTTTTGGTAATGTCTGATAATACTTGGTCGTAGACTTGCGATACCACAGTAGAGATATCACTGGTTAACTCGTACATGCTATCTGCTGGTTGGGTCGCTTCAGTGCTTGATGCGATCTCGGTAAGTGCATGCATCGCACGTGTACAAATGGGTGACCCACTGCTGATAGGGCAGATAATCGATAATTGGTTGAGTTTGCGGTGTGTCTGAGATGCGTAGAATTTGAATCTCGCATACTCCTCAGGCTTCTCCATATCAGGTATGCACATTCTCAGCTTGGTCAAGATCTCCATGCAGTCTAAGATCTGTTGCCAATTCATGTGGTATTCACTACTCATGTCTTCTCGCTCAGACTGGATCAGCCAGATGATCATCACTTCATCCATCAAGAACATGCTGTGGCGAATTGTTTTGCCATGAATCGATTGGTTACGCACCAAGCTGCGGTTTTGCCAGTCGCTGTGCATGGCAATGAGCTTAAGGTGATAGATGCGATACATAGGGCGACTATCAAACGAAACATGAGATTGAAGCAATTCAGAGGCCTCAAGTATGTTGTCGTAAATCTCGTTCACTTTACGAATCGAGTCGCTAGACAATTTATACGCCAGAGCGTAATGCGTTGCAGCGCGATGTTTACGTGATAACAGCAATAGCTCTCTAAGCAAAACTAAGGTTTCGAACCGGTGTGATAGCGCTGTTTCTCTCTTCCTTGAGAAATGATACAGGGCGGAAAGTACTAATAGGGATAAACCCACTGAAATAACTACAAACATATTCTACTCCTAATATCTGTATACCTACTTAGTGGTAGTGCAGACACCGTGCCAAAATATATAATTGTTAAATTTCAATTGCTTATGTTTTTTCTCTATTTATGGATGTTCAATAATGGTGCATGACTTCACCATTCGAGTGAATTTTTCTCATATTTTGCAGGACTTTTTGAGAGGTTACGCTTTTCTTGTGACTAGGTTGGGGAGGCTTCGATAGGTAGGGACACTTCGGCGATCAATCTCTAGCTCGTCTCAAAATACGGAAATTAAAAAGGCCTAATTCTTTAATGCTATTTACTAGAAACAGCATTAAAGAATTAGGCCTTTCAATATTTATTAGCGATCCAATTATCGCCAGCGCTGGACACTGACGATTAAGCGTTATGCAAGCTTAAGGTCGAACTCAGTGCGGTACATAACCATATCTTCAATGGTCAGTACTGGCATGTTGTGCATTTTACCGAAAGCAACGATCTCTGGCGCTTTTGCCATCGTGCCATCTGGGTTTGTTACTTCACACAGTACACCGGCAGATTGAAGACCAGCCATTTGCATAAGATCCACTGTGCCTTCTGTGTGGCCGCGACGAGCAAGTACACCACCTTTACGAGCACGCAATGGGAATACGTGGCCAGGGCGAGCAAGGTCAGTAGGCTTAGCTGTTGGATTTGCAGCTGTCTTGATCGTTGTTACACGGTCAGCGGCAGAAACACCTGTTGTTACACCAACTTTCGCTTCGATAGTTACGGTAAACGCAGTTTGGTTTGCGCTGTTGTTATCAACAACCATAGGTGGAAGTTCAAGTTGGTTCGCTTGCTCGTCAGTTAGACACAGACACACAATGCCGCTGCATTCGCGGATCATAAGCGCCATTTGAGCATTCGTCAGGTGTTCTACTGAGTAGATGATGTCGCCTTCGTTCTCACGATCTTCATCGTCAAGTAGAAGTACGCCACGACCTTCGCGTAGAGCTTGCAGTGCGTTTTCAACGCGAGTGATTGGTTCGCCAAATTCGGCAAGTAGTGAAGACTGATTCATGGTTAAACTCCTAAAATATCACCAGAATCAGGGCTGTATGAGGGATCTCAACCGAGCACAACAAAGCCTACTCATTACAAGTCAACTTTAGCTCATTATGGTTTTATCCAAAACGAAATGCACCCGCCTAAGTTGGAGGTACGAACCCAACTCACGCGGGTACGCCTTTCCAACTTAAACGAGTGTGTTTTCATTCTCTCTCATCCGGACTATAACCGTCGGCTCTGGCATCTCACCAGATCTGCTGACCTCGACGAATCGAGCGCTCGCGGGCTTATCTTTAGATTTTGCTAAGGACATACCGCCGGTGGGGAATTTCGCCCCGCCCTGAGAATAAAAATTAATAATCTGTTTTGCTTTTGAAAGCAGACCAGATGGTAATCCTTTCAATAGTGGATTTAAAGGACTGACAGCAAAGTTTTTAAGATTCTGGCCTTATAATCCGGTAAGTGTTCACTTTATCAGCAGAACGCGTCCGGTAGTCTATTAATGGGATGATGCCTTTGTCTCGTCTGGTTTCAGTGGTTTTTGCTATCTCTATGAACATAAATGGATGTTGAACATTATTGGTGCTGGCGTGGCTGTTCACCGAATCAATACTCAAGAGGTCCATTAATCGAATATTGTTACACCATGACGGCTGACTGACCGTTTTGACATAAAATTGATATTGACGATGCTAAGCTGCGATAGCATCCGACCACTTTATCTAAAAGATCTTAGCCATGACTTCTCTGTTCTCTAACAAATCCAAAGGCTTATTACTGCTCGTTCTAAGTTTGTATTCCCTCATACCCTTTTTGATCTTTGGATCTGACTTCGACCTTGGAAGTGCTGTTTTGCCTTTCTATGGCGCCTTCATAACGTTTGTGACTTACTCTGCGGGCAATCAAGGGTTCTTGGTAACACTAGCGATTTTGTCTTTAGTATTGTTCACGATGAAGTTTTCCAAAGCGAAGTTAGTCAGTCTTTGTCTGCAGCTCGGCTTGTTGTTGGTGCTTAGCTTTGCAGCGAAAACCTTCTTAAAGCATTCCACTGAGAGCCCTCGTCCTTATTCTGAGTATTTGGTGACGCAGGAAGTGGTTGATATGCCGGAAGTGTTTTACGAATTACCATTGGTTGAAAAGAATGCTGCGATTGAGTCTGTACAAGATAAGGTGAGCGAGTGGCGAACGCGTCACTGGTTGGGTGAAACTGACTACTCTTTCCCATCTGGACATATGATTTTCGTCGGTGTGTGTTTGGCGTTCTTTGGTGGTCTTCTCCTAGAGGCGAAACGCTTTTATCTAGTCGGCGGTTTACTAGTTTGGGCTGGTGGTGTCGCCTATAGCCGTGTTTGGCTTGGCATGCATCGACCAGAAGACTTAGCCGGATCTATTGCCTTTGCGGGTTTGATCTATTTATTGGTGCCGCTTATCTCAGAGCAAAAAATAGAACGCTATTTACCTGCATTTTTGAAACAGACTTCTTAGGGATCCGTCCTCACTGCAAAAGAAGGGCTCAGATTAGCAGTACGTAATAAACGCTACTGATTGAGCCCTAGCTCTGCTTGCTTCTTTTTGGTTAGACCTAAGGACACAATTCGGTGTGACTCAATGAGATAGTATCTCAGCTCCTCATCCCTTTCTGGCGTGCTTTCAAACAGCTGAATCCATTTCATACCGCGTGAAGCAAAGTAGGGTGCGGGTTTATAGCCCGGCTCTTCTTTGAGAAAGTCGAAATTCTGATCGGACGCCTTGAAGATAAACGCAGGCTCATCTTTCGGTCCCCAACCACCAATCGCAAACACCTTGCCACCGACTTTCCAAACGTGAGAGTTATTCCACTGCATCACATAACTGGTTGCAGGCAGTGACTCGCAGAATGCGTTGAATTCGTCGTAAGTCATAGAGCGTCCTTTTATCTACTGGGTGTTTGTGTTGGTTTTCTAAGATGTCTTTCTTCTTCTTGTCTTTATCGCCAATAACTAGCCAGCTAAACCCTGCCAGATTGCCGTAAAGCCACTGAGAGAACATAGCAGTAATGAACCAATGCGTATCTTCTCTTTAGGGATGCTTTGTGTCGTCATTAACGCCACTTTGTAACCCAACCAAGCAGCAGGCAGCAAAGGTATAGTGATGATCAAGTGGTGTAGCGTGAAGAAGCCAATTGGGATCTGTACAACCAACGAAATGATCGAACTAAACACGAAAAACGCAGAAAGGTTACCACGAAGCTGATTGGCATCTTGGTGTTGGAGTAGCAGTGCCATCGGTGGACCACCAATACCAGAACTGGTGCCAAAGAACCCAGAGAAGAACCCCGCAATACCCATCTTAGTTGGGGTTGGTTCGAGTCTAAAGGGCAGTAGGCTAACAATCACGGCAAATACTACCAATAAGCCCAACCATAGTGATAACACGCTCGTTGAAACCATCACCAACAAAGCACCACCTGCCAGTGACCCAGGAATACGGCCCAGCAATGCGATTTTTAATCCGCCAATAGAGATATTTGCTCTATGTTTAAAAGCGTTGAATAACGAGATAAACAGACCGATCAAACAGATAGGCGCAGGCACATAATCTGGAGAGACCAAAAACAGCAGTGGGGCTGCAACAATGGCCAAACCAAAGCCGATTGCGGTTTGCACAAACGAGCCGACAAAAATGAGTGTCATTGCGATAAGGACAGTCTGATCTATGTATTCCATAAGCCTGCGGATTAGTTTTAAAGGAGCGGGTGGATACTATAAATGAAAACTAAAATAATAGTCTTATTATTCAGTGAGCTTTATGCCAGTTTCGCTAGTTATAATTTCTACTATAACGACCAACAAAAAAGCGAGTGAGTATCTCAGGATGCTTCCTTTCAATACTCACTCGCTTTATTGGAACGACTTGTTTACGCTAGTGGGGGAGTCAGCATAAAACGTTAAGCCATTGCCAATTTCAGTCGCTCAATGGGCTTGTCATTGATTGGTAAATGGATAAGTGCTGCTGCAAATGCCAGCACCACCGTTGACCACCAGATTGGCTCGTAAGAACCGTAGTAATCGTAAATACGACCACCCACCCAAGCGCCTAAGAAGCTACCCACTTGGTGAGTAAAGAATACCAAGCCGTACAACGTTGATAGGTAACGGGCACCGAAGATCTGACGAACTAAGCCAGACGTTAGCGGAACTGTACCCAACCAACAGAATCCAATGGCCGCACCGAAGATAGCCGCGGTTGATTCAGTCACAGGCAGAGTCACAAACGCACCGATAACCACAGTACGCACTAAGTACAGTGCAGACATAACGTGGCGTTTGCTGAACTTGTCGCCCATTACACCCCAGAAGTAAGACCCAAAGATGTTGAAGATGCCAACGTAAGCCAGTGCCATCGCAGCGCTGCTCGCGGGTAGGTCTTTATCTGCTAAATAGCTCGGTAAGTGCGTTGCGATAAACATTACGTGGAAACCGCACACGAAGAAGCCCGCGTGAATCAACCAGTAACCTTTGTGAGCAAACGCTTCAGACAACGCTTCTTTGAGTGTTTGGTTCTCTTCAGCTTGCGCTTGTTTGTTTGAGGCTGCTTTAGGCGCTCGCATGGACAGCGCAAAAGAGATCATCAAACAACACAGTACGCCAAACACTTGCATCGCACTCTGCCAGTCAAATTCATTCAGCATGTATTGTGCGCCCGGAATTACCGCGAACATACCAAATGAACCTGCAGCCGTGGTTAAGCCAAACGCCTTAGCCGCGTGCTCTGCTGGTACAACTTTCGCTACTGCGCCAAGCACGATCACGTAACTTGTCGCACTCAAGCCAAGACCAACCAGTGCGCCTAACGAAACGTAAAGCATGCTCGATTCGGTAGAAATTGAGGTAAGAAGTAAACCCAAACCGTAAGCACATGCGCCAGCAATAATGATGCGTCTTGCTCCCCATTTGTCAGCGGCCATACCAACAAAAGGTTGGAACACACCGAACAATAAGTTTTGTAGAGCAATAGAGAAGCTGAAAAACTCTCGACCCGTGCCGAAATGCTCTGAAATTGGCATCATGAAAATGCCGAATGATTGTCTGATCCCTAGACTGATAATAAGTGTGCCTATCCCTAGCCATACCAGTAAAGGAAAACGGAAAATGCTCATTCTAATACTCTTAAATTAATGGTGGTGATGTGAGTGGTCTTGCGCTGACATGTGTTGGTCAGTCATCTCATGGTGATGTTCGTGCCCAGAATGATCATGCCCTGACTGCTGGTGGCAACCACTGCTTACGGCATGCTGAGCCAAGAGATCAATCAATGGCTGACTGTGATGCACAATAACCAAACTAATGACGAGGAATAACGTCATTCTGGCAAGTTGGGCAAAAAGAGATTGTGAAAACATACGGTGTTGACATGCGCTCAATGTTGTAAGAAGTCGCGCATCATAGTGATGAGTCGGGTATGTATCAAATGACCATTTGTGATGTAGTCTATGCGTTTTATGCATAGATTGTCGCTTGATTGGAATTGGTATAAAACGCGCTCAATAAATAAGAAAACTTGAAGCTCGTTAGTTAATAGAAACAAGTATCTAATTAAGAATGAAAGTCTAAATTAAGGCTTATAACTAGCTGTTTAATTTAAAGTTTCACAAAGCTGTAAAAACTAATATACAAACTAATCACTAAGCAACATTGCTCGTTCACTCGACTTATCTGTCAAACATCGTAAATTTGGGCATAAATCGTTTCAAGACTACTGAAACGCGATGTTAAAAGATTCAGGGAGAGTCATTCACATGGATAAAGATCATAATCTTCGCGAAAACTTACTGGCACTGATCTTAGGTAGCGCATTGGTTTCACTCGGCGTTATCTTTTTCAACCAAGTCGGTTTGCTCACCGGGGGCACGGCTGGTCTAGCGATCTTCATTACCAAAGTAACAGATTTGAGCTTTGGCCAAGTATTCTTCGCACTTAACTTACCTTTCTATATTTTGTCGGTTGCTCGTATGGGCTGGCGCTTCACAATCAATACGTTTATCGCGGTTTCGATTGTTTCGTTCGCCGTGGATCACTTGTATCACGTGATTCAAATTGCCGAAATTCATGCATTGTATGCAGCTTTACTTGGTGGTGGCTTGATTGGTACCGGCATGCTGGTGATTTTCCGTCACAAGATGAGCTTAGGTGGCTTCAACATTCTGGCGTTGTTCTTACAAGAACGTTTTGGAATTCGAGCAGGTAAGGTTCAGATGGCATTAGACTGCACGATTGTTGTGCTTTCTCTGTTCATTGTTGATGTGTCATTGGTTCTTCTGTCTGTGCTTGGTGCGATAGTCACCAACTTGATTCTAGCAATGAATCATAAACCGGGGCGCTATCAACCTGTGGTAAAAGCGGAAGCAGCATAGTTCGGTTCGATCAAGCACTAGGTTCGCTTAAGCACTCGATTCGCATAAACAAAGCGTGATTTGCAGATTATGAAACAACAAAGCCAGCATTAATTGCTGGCTTTGTTCTATTGAAATAACGGATTCGATGTAACGATTAACACTTGCCGCAGCTGGCGTTCGGCTTAAGCTCGCAATCAATCACATTGCCTTGTTGATCAAGGGACAAGTTACAACACTCTTCAAACAGGTTCTTAAGATCAGCACGGCTTTTTTGCACGCGGGATTTAACCGTTGAATAGCTGACGTTCTGCGCTTCTGCGATCTCTTTTTGGCTTTGGCCTTTGATGTCGACCGCAAGCAGTAGCGATGAACTTTGTTCTGGCAATGCCTTAATAAAAGGTTCAATACACAATGAAAGTTTCTGCTTAAATTCAGAGTCGTGGTCTAAATCGGTAAACCACAGATCTTCAGCATCAATTTGGCTATCACGTTGTTGGCGTGCATGCTTACGGTAGAAGTCGATAATGGTGTTGTTGGCTAACTGGAACAGCCAAGCCTTAACACTGCTAGCATCTTGTACCTTATCTAAGTTCTGATAGGTCTTAATCAAGATATCTTGGAGCAAGTCGTCTACATCCGCAGAGTTGTTGACCTTTGAATGCAGGAATGACTTTAATGCTTGCTGATACTCGGCCCAGACTTGTTCGAGCTTCAAAGGTGCATTAGTTGCACTGTTCATTTACGCAACATTCGTCTTGTAAGAAATCAATCACACCTTCTAGGCACTCATACTCCGCCACGCAGAATAGAGTTCTTCCTTCTCGTCTTTGGCTGATTAGGCCCGCAGACGCCAAGCTTGATATGTGGTGAGACAAGGTAGAACCGGGAATGCCTAGCTCTTCTTGTAGGCCGCCAACTGCAATGCCTTGGTAGCCAGCTTTAACGACACTCTTATAAATGGTTAGGCGAATAGGGTGCCCCAACTCTTTAAGTGCTTTCGCAACGACTTCTAAGTTCATATTAACTCCTCAAGATTTAATTTCGATGTTAGTCGAAATGTATGTCGAATTCAAATTTAAAAACGGTGTCTATGTAAGTTATTGAAAAACTGTGTTTTTGAAAATTATTTCGATTTTTATCGAAATAATGCTTGTTCTGGAGCTGTTTATTTCTATAATTCGAGAATATTCGAAATTAAGGATTGGTTACTTTTCTCATAGAGCCCGACCTTCAATCCAGTTTGGAGTTAATTATGAGCAATGAAATGTTAACAATGCTGAAAGACGCACTTGATATGTTCGCTTTCTTAGCAGTAGAGCTAATTATCTTTTTCTTAGCGATCAGCTACATTGTTGGGATTCTTCAAGAGTTCCTTACACCAGAACAGATTCAATCTATCCTGAGCTCACGTAATGGTAAGGGTTATGTAGTAGCAGCACTACTGGGTGCAATTACACCTTTCTGTTCATGTTCGACCATTCCTTTCTTAAAAGGATTGCTGCGTGCAAGAGCGGGTTTCGGTCCAATGATGGTGTTCCTATTTGGTAGCCCACTATTGAACCCAGTGATCATTGGTTTGTTTGTGATTACCTTCGGTTGGCAAGTTGCTGTGTTCTACTTCCTTGTAGCAATGACGGTGTCTGTAGTGGCTGGTTACGCACTTGAGAAGCTTGGCTTTGAGCGTTACGTAAAACCTGAAGCGTATGAATCAACAGGTTCAGCTTCAAGCTGTGGCACTAGCTGTGGTGATTCTGATCCTAAGAAAGCAGCACCGGTTAAAGCGGAATCTTCATGTGGTACAAGTGCATGTGGCGAACCTGCACCAGTAATGGCAAAAGAGACATCTTGCTGCGATTCTAAAAAAGAAGAGCCACAAGTAACGGTTTCATGCTGTTCAGCGGATGGAAGCGCAACAGCTGAAATCGTAGAGAAGAAAGAACCTAGTCGTTGGATGAGAATTTGGTTCTCAACTTGGAAAGACTTCAAACAAGTTTTCCCTTACCTAATGATGGGTATCGCGATTGGTTCATTCATCTACGGCTTCATTCCTACAGACCTAATTGCACAGTACGCTGGTGAAGGTATGTGGTATGCGATTCCAGTAGCTGCCGTGATTGGTATTCCACTGTACATTCGTGCTGAAGCGGTAATCCCATTAAGTGCAGCTCTAGTACAGAAAGGTATGGCGTTGGGTTCAGTAATGGCATTGATCATTGGTAGTGCAGGTGCAAGTTTGACGGAAGTTATCCTGCTTAAATCAATCTTCAATAACCAAATGATTGCAGCATTCCTATTCGTTATCCTAAGCATGGCGATGGGTGCAGGCTTCCTATACAGCTTCATCTTTGGTTAATCAGGTCTGATTTCGAGATAACACCATTGATACAAAGAGATAGATAATAAAAAAGAGCTCACATAGTTGAGCTCTTTTTTGTTTAGCTTATCAGTCCGGAGGCTAGAAACCGCGAATATCCAGCTCATTATTGATCAATACAACGCACTGAGAAGCAAACAGCATGTTCGGGCCTAAGCTGATTTTTTCTGTCCCTAAGCGCTTTAAGCTGTTGTAGCTTTTCTTCGGCATAGGGATGTGATCAGTAAGAAGGAAACATGGGTTTTCAGCAATCTCTGCATCACGGATAAAGTCACCTTTCTTATCCATCATGTATAGCTGGTGGTCTTCAGCCAGTTCTTTGACCAACTTTTCAAAGCTCATCGTACGAACAGTGATGCCCGGTTCTACCTGACGTGTTTGTTCTTTTGTCATGCCTTGAGAAGCGTCAACCGCTCTTACTACCGCAGATAACAGTGCAGATTCATGAAAGCCGCCAATGTTGGTGATTTCATTTGAATCGAATGTAATGGTACGTGAAAAGTCTTTAGTACTTTCTAGCACAAGATGCACGGTGACATTCTCACGGTGAGATTGAGCAACGAAGATCGTGTTCATCAGAGTATGAGCCAGAATCTCAGTATGAGCGTCTTGCCCAACACCTTCTAAGATAAGTTTGCTCTCTGTAGGGGCTGCGCGAGCGCGTAATACAAATGAACGCATGGAATGTACCTTGTCAGTATGTGATAAAGCGAAACGGACTTTATCAACATGAATTGATGAATAACCAAAATTGTGGCGGTATGTAACTCTTTTCTATTAATGAAGTCAAATGGAGTTGCACTTAGCACCAACCCGCGAACTTTGAGTATTAAATAGAGAATGACCACATTACAAGACGGTAAGGGTTGAAGCGAACCAATGTTTACATAGATAGTATGCGCAAAATTATAAAGTGACTTACATAAGGAAGCTGTCGGTGAAGTTACAGAAGATTAATAAAGAAGAATATAGAAAGAAGATGAACCTGTTGTTGGTGTCATTAGTTGGGTCACTTGCATTGTTTGCCATTGTATTCGGCACCATTCTGATCGAATTGTTTGGCTCGGCGACTTCAATTACTGGTGAATCGACAGGGAACTTTCATTTGAACGTACTTGGGGTGATCTTATCTGTCGCTTTGAATGCGTTTATCGCAAGCCGAGTGAAAGGGCATGAGTATTTCAAAGAAGCGCTTTATGTTTGGAACCTGAAACAAATCCACAATCAAATCTATCGTAAGCTCAAGCGCATTCAGCCAAAAGCGGAACAAGGCGACCGAGACGCGCTGACTATCCTTTACTTCTATTACACTACGCAAAAACAGGTATACGACCTAGACAATAATACGTTGACGATAAAAACGGTTCAGCAGTCGCTAGATAACATCGTAGAGCTGAGTGATAAATGGAGTATTGAACTAGATATAGAGGTATTTTCGAAAGATTTAGTCGCGAAATTTTAAGTGATATGCCTGTAATTGTATGAGCTTTGACCTGTGAAAGACGCTTTTGACGTAAAAGTAGACACTTAAGCAACTTTTTTGAATTTTTATCAAAAAAGGGGTTGCCATGTTTACGATGATCTCTATAATGCCGCCTCACTGACACGGCAGACGCCACAAGGCTTCAGCGGTAATCAGCAAGACGGAAAGTTCGAAACAAATTAATTTTAAAAAGTGTTTGACACTTAAGATTAAATCGCTAGAATTCACGTCCGCTTTCAAGGGTTTCTTTGTAAAAAGAAAGTTTCGATAAGCAAAGCTCTTTAACAATTTAAACCTATCAATCTGTGTGGGCACTCGTTGATGAATA
>NZ_JBFSUR010000027.1:0-77760 GCF_041467535.1 Vibrio sp. 10N.247.311.47 | reverse complement strand
TGATTACAAGTCAGTTGCTCTACCTACTGAGCTAAGTCGGCACACTAAATTCTTTATGCTTTTGTCCGTGTTGTTACTCCCTGTTAAAGAGTGTTGACACCAACAAATCAAATTGTGGTGCCCGGAGGCGGAATCGAACCACCGACACGAGGATTTTCAATCCTCTGCTCTACCGACTGAGCTATCCGGGCAACGGAGCGCTATTAAACGGATTTTCTGCATAACCGTCAACTCCTTTTTTGAAAATAACTAAAAAAACCGTTCGTTCGTTGTTTTTTTATTCAAAAGTGAGGGTTATGTTTTACCTTGGTTAAATTCTTTTTTGAATTGCGTTACTTTTTCGAGGTATCGGCGCGACTCTTTATTTGGATGCTTCTTGGTAAGCGCCCAGTAGGCTTGGCTCGGTTGCAGCGAGTTTAAGTCTTGCATTGCTCGCTTTCTGTCCTTACTGAAGGTATTGAGTACGCCACCAGTACCGCCGTTATAGGCTGAAATCATACTGTATTCAAGCGTTAATGGGTTTTTTACGTCTTTCAAATAACGATTTTTAAGGATGTAAAAGTATGCGGTGCCAGCATCAATGTTGTTTTCTGGATTGAATAAGTACTCAGGGCTTGGTTCACCAGGTTTCTTTTTGACGTGTTCAAATACATCTCGACCAGCGGTTTTAGGTACCACCTGCATAAGACCATAAGCATTGGCCCAGCTTACGGCGTACGGGTTGAAGCTACTCTCTGTCTTGATGATAGCGTAGATTAAATCTTCAGGGATGTCATAACGCTGAGACGCTCGTCGAACGATGTCGGCATATTGATAACTACGCTGGCTAGCGTGGTCGGCCACCATTGGGATTTCAACGTAGTAGGCTTTTTTAAAGTCGACTTCTTTGGTTTTTAGGTTATTCGCGATCAGGTAATCCGCAAACTGGTTCGCTCGCCAAGTCCATTGAATGGGCTTTTTTTCTTGGTCTACGACCTGATTATAGAGGAAAGGTTTGCCTTCTAGCTTGATGCTTTTAGAAGAGAATAGATCGACATGCGCCGGATCATCTGGCGTCAAAAGGGTCGTCATGATCGCATTTTTGAGGTGTTTTTTCGGTTCGGTAGAGGAAACCGTTTCCACCGTTATCAGGCCTTGGCTAAAATTCACTTCTGAACGACTTAAGTAATTATCTATGTATTTCACATAGTTACTCTTACCTGCTATCTTGATTTCACTGCTACCCCAACGTTTTTGAATGTTGCCTGAAAAGCTATCTATTAATGAATCTAGCGCCCCGGTATCTTTTTCAAATTGTCCGGGTAGCTCAGCTAAATTCTTCACAAACCGGTTGGTTGGCTCGTAATTGACATCATAAATGCTTTCGACAAATTCACGGCTGCAGCCAGTTAATAACATGGCTGTTAGGAAGTAACTTAGCTTTTTCATAGTTCCTCATACAAAAATGACATCGCAGCGTTAACCATGATGTCATTAAAAATTGCTTAAATAAATGTCTTATTCGCTTGGTGGAGTATAGCCATCAATTACGACATCTTTACCTTCAAAAAGGAAGTTAACCATCTCAGTTTCAAGAAGTTTACGATGCTCAGGATCCATCATGTTTAGCTTCTTTTCATTGATAAGCATAGTTTGCTTGCTTTGCCATTGTCCCCAAGCTTCTTTAGACACGTTGTCAAAGATACGCTTACCTAAGTCACCTGGGTAAAGTTGAAAATCTAGGCCTTCAGCATCTTTTTGAAGGCGAGCACAAAATACAGTGCGGCTCATAGTGGTTCCTCTTATCGCGTTCGTTGATTCAAACGTCGTCGTTCAGTTCAAAGGGTAGGCTCTCAATAAGCTGCTTTACAGGAGCGGCTAGGCCAATTTCTTCCGGTTTTGATAAGTTATACCAGAGACCTTTAGCCCCTTCCATTATCAAATCTGGTTGTTTATCTAATTTCACTAATACTGGCGTGATATCTAAGTGGTAGTGGCTGAAAGTGTGTCTAAACGCAATCATGGTCTTGATCGAATTGGTTTGAGTGTCTTTGATCGAACGAAGATCTAGTTGATGTTCGATCTCTGCGTTTTCATTTTGAGGGAAACAAAACAATCCGCCCCAGATACCAGATTGAGGGCGCTGTTCGAGCCACACTTGGTTGTCGTGATACAGAATCACAAACCATGTGTCTTTTACTGGCTTTTCTTTCTTAGGCTTTTTGCCAGGGAAGTCGAGCTGTCTATCGAGCTTCTTGGCCTCACACATGCTTTCAATCGGGCACAAGGTGCACTTAGGCTTGCTACGGGTACAAACCATGGCACCCATGTCCATCATTGCTTGGTTGTACTTATCGACATCTTTGTTCGGAGTATGTGCTTCGGCGTGTTCCCAAAGCTGGTTTTCGACTTTCTTTTGCCCCGGCCAACCTTCAACGGCAAAACTTCTCGCAAGCGTTCGTTTTACATTGCCATCAAGAATCGCATGAGGAAGTTTATGAACCGATGATAAGACGGCTGCTGCTGTTGAGCGACCAATCCCCGGTAGCGCGTTCATCTCTTCGATAGACAGCGGAAATTCACCACCATATTGCTCAGCAACGATCTTGGCTGCTTTATGTAGATTGCGAGCTCGTGCGTAATAACCAAGCCCTGTCCATAAGTGGAGTACCTCATCTTGTTCGGCGTTCGCTAGGTCGATAACCGTTGGAAAGCGTTCTAAGAAGCGTTGGTAGTATGGAATCACCGTAGCAACCTGAGTCTGCTGAAGCATGATTTCAGATAGCCAAACGGTGTAGGCGGTTTTGTTTTGTTGCCAAGGCAATTCTTTACGCCCGTAGGCGTCATACCACTTTAATATGGCGGTTGCGAAAGGAGTCACGACATGCTCTATGCTTTGCTATTATTAGAAGCGAAATTGCACCACACTTAACGTTGGATGTAAAACAGACAAATTGTGTGGGAATTTATCCACGGAAAGACTTGCACCGGAGGCAATTCTTTGGATAATCCCCGCTTTGATTAATCAATGTGCAGGCAAAAATCAATGAGTGAAGTGACCACTAACGAATATACTGAAGACGGCAAACTGGTTCGTAAGATCCGTAGTTTTGTTCGCCGCGAAGGCCGCTTAACAAAAGGCCAAGAGAACGCGATGAATGAATGTTGGCCAACAATGGGTATCGACTACAACCCAGAGCTTCTTAACTGGAAAGAAGTATTTGGCAACGATAACCCAGTTGTACTAGAGATTGGCTTCGGTATGGGTGCATCACTGGTTGAAATGGCAAAGAACGCACCTGAGAAGAACTTCTTAGGTATTGAAGTTCACAGCCCAGGTGTTGGTGCTTGTTTGGGTACTGCGCGCGATGCTGGCGTAACTAACCTGCGTGTAATGTGTCACGATGCTGTAGAAGTATTTGAACACATGATTCCAGATAGCAGCCTGCATACACTGCAACTGTTTTTCCCTGACCCATGGCACAAGGCTCGCCACCACAAGCGTCGTATCGTTAAAGCTGAATTCGCTGAAATGGTTCGTGCTAAGCTACACCTTGAAACTGGTATTTTCCACATGGCAACTGACTGGGAAAACTACGCAGAGCACATGATTGAAGTAATGAACGTTGCTCCAGGTTTTGAGAATATCGCTGAAGATGGTGATTACATTCCTCGCCCGGATGAGCGTCCACTGACTAAGTTTGAAGCTCGTGGCCATCGTTTAGGTCACGGCGTTTGGGATATTAAGTACAAGCGTACTAAGTAATTCTGAACCTAAACAAATGAAGGTGAGGTTTGGTTAGGATCTTAACCTTACACTTTGTGGGATTGATAAAAGCCAACATTATTGTAGTGTTGGCTTTTTTGTCCTTAGGCTTTTATTTCAGTAAAGGCTTAACGACAGAAAGTAATACCAATCACAGTAAGTAAGTGATCAGAAATAGCGTAGGAAAAAGGCTTGAGAACAAGGCAGCATTTTTCGATAAGTAGTTACTCTACAATCAAAAACTCTAACGCAGTTATCGAGCATTTTAACAAGCTAGAGTGAGCTGTTATTTACTACGATTGGTATATGTTACATCCCTACAAAAATAACAATATAGAAGTAAGCACACATGAAACCAACTCAAGCTATTTTGGCCGAGATCTTAGAAGAAGTTCGCCCTTTAATTGGTCAGGGAAAGGTCGCTGATTATATTCCTGCATTAGCGCGTATATCGAACCAGAAACTGGCGATTGCGGTGTACACCAATGAAGGAGAAGTGATTCAAGCTGGTGATGCAGAGGAAGCCTTCTCTGTACAATCTATCTCTAAGGCTTTGAGTTTGACGTTAGCAATGGTGCTCTATAAGCCGGAAGAGATTTGGCAAAGAGTAGGCAAAGAGCCTTCTGGTCAAGCCTTTAACTCGATGATTCAGCTTGAGATGGAGTATGGGATTCCTCGTAACCCGTTCATCAATGCTGGTGCAATTGTTGTTGCAGACCTACTACAAAGCCGCTTGTCAGCACCAAGACAGCGTTTATTGGAGTTTGTACGTCAGTTATCGGGCGATACTCATATTGTGTACGACAAGGTAGTAGCGGCTTCAGAAATGATGCATAGCGACCGTAATGCCGCTATCGCGTACTTGATGCGTTCATTTGGTAATTTTGAGAACGATGTTATCCCTGTACTTAATAATTACTTCCATGCTTGTGCACTTAAGATGACTTGTGTGGATTTGGCGAAAACCTTTAGCTATTTAGCAAACAAAGGCGTGTCGGTTCAAACCAAGAAAGAGATCATCACGCCAGTTCAAACCAAGCAGTTGAATGCTTTGCTTGCGACGTGTGGCTTGTACGATGGGGCTGGTGAGTTTGCCTACCGTGTTGGTATGCCAGGAAAATCGGGCGTTGGTGGCGGTATTATTGCTATCGTTCCTGGCGAAATGACGATTGCGGTGTGGTCTCCAGAGCTTGATCCTTCTGGCAACTCGCTCGCAGGTACTAAGGCTCTAGAGTTGCTTTCAGAGCGAATTGGTCGTTCTATTTTCTAAGAGAAAGATTCGAGCTCGGACGTTGTCCTATAGAACGCTTCGCTCCGAGAGAGGGCTATAAAACAAAAAGGGTTGACCCTAAAGCCAACCCTTACGCAATGCTTCTCGAATCTCGAATCTCGAATCTCGAACTACTCGTCTTCTTCTGCCATAAAGGCTTCTAACAGATCATTGAGAAACAGCTTTCCTTTTTCAGTGATCTGCCAGTGAGTGTCGGTTTCCTTCAAGTAGCCTAGCTCTTTTGCCCATTCAATCGTTTTTTGAATCGAGTCAAAACCAAGCCCTGTCGTATCAATGAAATCCTGCTTTGGACATGCTTCCATTAACCTAAAGCGGTTCATGAAAAATTCAAAAGGGCGGTCTTCATTCGGCACTTCAAATTCATCTGATAGATAAGGTTTTACCATGTTTTGGTACGCAGCTAGATAGCCTCTAGGGTGCTTAACCTTAGTGGTACGAACAATGCGTCCATCTGTAAAGCTCAGCTTGCCATGAGAGCCACAGCCAATACCTAGATAGTCACCAAAGCGCCAGTAGTTGAGGTTATGTTGGCACTGATATCCCGGCTTGCTGTAGCCTGAAATTTCGTACTGCACATACCCTGCGTCTGCGAGCTTCTTATGGCCTAGGTCGAAGATATCCCAAAGGTCATCATCATCAGGCAGCGTTGGTGTTTTGTAATAGAACATGGTGTTAGGTTCTATTGTTAGCTGATACCAAGATAAGTGCGGAGGGTCGAGTTCTATCGCTTTATCCAAATCAGCCAACGCTTGTTCAATACTCTGATCGGGTAAGCCGTGCATTAAGTCTAAGTTGAAACTATTCAATCCAATCTTATGCGCTAAATGAGCGGCATTTACCGCTTCATCTTGACCATGAATACGCCCAAGTCTTTCCAGTTTCTCTTGCTCAAAACTTTGCACACCCACCGAGATTCGAGTAATGCCTGCCTTTTGGTAACCTGCAAAACGCTCAGCTTCGATAGTTCCCGGGTTGGCTTCCATGGTGATTTCTATTTCAGGTTTGAACGGGATGCGCTGTTCAATGCCTTGTAACAATCGGCCAATTCCTTCAGGAGAAAACAGGCTTGGGGTACCGCCACCAATAAAGATCGAATGCAGTGGGCGAGGCATACCATTGAGCTGATATTTTTCGATATCAGTATCGAGATCCTCAAGCAGTGCATCGATGTACTCTTTTTCAGGGATCTCGGCTTTCAGAGCGTGAGAGTTAAAATCACAATACGGACACTTTTGTACACACCATGGGATGTGTACATAGAGGCTAAGTGCGGGTGGTATTAGCGCTGCATTGTGCATTACAGAGCTTGCTCCTTGAGAGTCTTGAATAGTGACGCAAGCGCTTTACCACGGTGTGATAGTTGCTTCTTACGCGAAGATTCAAGCTCTGCTGAGGCGCAGTTATCTTCTGGTACAAAGAACACAGGATCGTAGCCAAAGCCATTCTCACCGTGTTCTTCAGTAAGAATACGACCTTCCCATTTACCGTGACACACTAGAGGTGTTGGATCATTCTCGTGACGTATTAGCACCAACACACAGTGGAAACGCGCAGTACGCTTTTCAGTTTCGACACCTTGCATCGCATCTAATAGTTTTTTGATGTTCTGCTTATCGGTTGCCCCTTCACCTGAGTAACGCGCTGAATAGATACCTGGCGCACCATTTAAGTAATCAACCTCTAAACCTGAGTCGTCAGCAATGGCTGGCAGCCCTGTTTCTTTCGCTGCGTGGCGAGCTTTGATGATGGCATTTTCAATGAAAGTCGTTCCTGTTTCAGCGACTTCTGAAACGTTAAATTCACTTTGCGCGACAACGTCAAAACCAAACTCAGACAGAATATCTGCCATCTCGCGAACTTTACCTTGGTTGCCTGTTGCTAAAACAATCTTACTCATGGGAATGTAGCTCTAAATAAGTTAATAAATGAAAAGTAAGGTTTGAGCTTACTCTTCTATATAGAATTTCTGTGTGAAACGCAGTGGACCAGTGCCTTTTAGGCCTGCGTTCACATCGATGTCGAAGGTGATGTTTTCTTCGTGAGTTACGGGGAACTCAGCAAGGTAATAAATCGCATCGCCTTCTTTGATTTCTCGAAACTTCAAAGTACGGGTGTTTCCAACGAGGTTCTTCGCTGTTCCCGTAATTTTAGCCGTTGTCGCAGGCTTGCCTAGAGAAGCCTTGTCTAACACGCTGATGTTGAGGATTGCTGAGTATCCATTTCGCTTAAGTTTGTATTGCTTAGCGACTTGCGAAGTTAAGAACGTGGAATTAAAAGCCGAGTAATGAACCTCGACATCCTTAATGTTCTTAAATTGCCCTGCTGAGCTTGGTAAGGCAACAAGAGCGGTGAGTAGTGCTGTTATCCATAAACGCATAATGACTCCAATAAATAGCAAAAAGCCATCATAGGATGGCTTTGACTTCAGTTGGGATTTGGCTTGGCGAGCATATTCGAACTTGCTTGTGCCTACCGAGATCTCCCTTTTCTATCTTAATTTGCCCTTTTGCGACCTTAAACTGTTTCGCAAGGTATTTCGCTAAGTGGGCGTTGGCTTTGCCATCTACTGGTGGAGCAGTTATGGCAATTTTGAGTTCCTCACCATGCAAGCCAACAATCTTGTCTCGGCTTGCTTTGGGTTGGATATAGAGCCTAAGAAGAATATCGTCTTCCTCGGCCCAAACCGCTTTTGGCATCGTCAAAGTACCTGATGTTTGTACTTGAACTATAGCTGATACCAAATAGGGCCAATCATGTCGCCCATTAGGAAGTTCGCAAATTGCAGAACAATGAACAGAACCAGTACGCTTAGGTCGAAACCACCCATGTCCGGAAGGATACGGCGGATAGGCACTAGCATTGGTTCAGTCAGTTGATGGAATACGTACTCGATTGGACTACGACCTTGGCTTACCCAGCTTAGGATTGCACGGATAAGTAGAACCCAGAAGATCAAACCACCAGCCGCTTTGAGCAAAGATAGTGCACCAAAGATCAGGAAGCTGATATCGAATACAGCTGCGCCGCCAGAGATAATCAGGTTTAGAGCAACGAACTTAAGTACACACAGCACATAAGCGAAAACAACGGTCGCTAGATCAAGGCTGCCGATTGATGGAATAACTCGGCGCAGTGGGGCAACAACTGGTTGTGTCGCTTTTACGATGAATTGTGAGAATGGGTTGTAGAAATCTGCACGTGATGCTTGTAGCCAGATACGCAAGATCACAACCATGATGTAAAGATCAAAAACGGTCGAGATCAGAAAGCTCATCGAGTTCATATTGTTTCCTTTTTCGGATTTACTTGCCGCTTAGATATAACCCGAGCGACAAAATGCTTAAAACAGTTTTTCCATCTCTTCAGCTCGAGCGACCGCCGCTTGCATGGCTTTGGCTACGATGTCTGATAGTTGATGTTCATTGAACGTGCGCAATGCTTCTGCAGTTGTTCCGCCTTTTGAAGTCACTTGTTCACGCAGTGTCGATAATTCAGTATTTGGATTCGCTACCACCATCTCTGCCGCGCCTAATGCAGACTGCTGCACTAATTTACGAGCGGTTTCTTGGTCGAAGCCTTGGTTGATTGCCTCAACTTGCATCGCTTCCATAAACAGGAAGAAGTAAGCTGGAGCACTCCCCGCCGCCGCAATGATGTTGTTGATTCCAGACTCTTGTTCAACCCAGCTCACTTCACCTACAGCTTGCATCAGCTGAGATGCAAAGTCTTTATCATTTTGGCTGACCGTTGAATCGGCATAAAGACCGCTCATTCCTTTACCTAGCAGTGATGGCGTGTTTGGCATCACACGAACAAGGTTCAGTTGGCAGTTTAACATCTCATTGAGTCGATTCGCATTAATACCCGCAGCAATGGAGATAACCAGTTTGTTGCTAAAGTCGATGCTTTGTAAGGGTTTACATACATCAGCCATCATCTGTGGTTTCACTGATAACACAACAACGTCTGCTTTTTCAGCTGCGGCAATATTATCGCTGGTGGTATTGATGCCGTATTCTTGTTCTAACGGCAGTCTTCTGGTTTCTGAAGGTGCTGTCGCAGTAATCTTTTGCGCTGGGTAACCACTAGCAACTAAGCCAGCTACAATTGAGCGAACCATGTTTCCCGCCCCAATAAAGGCGATGTTCTTATGTACCATATATAAAATCCTGAGCGTGTCGCTGCGCGGATAAGGCGAAGCGGTATCAATACTTGTACTTGTCGTTACTTACTACGGCTATTTCGCGTAATCACGAGCGCCGAAAATAGCTGTTCCAATACGAACCATTGTGCTGCCAGCCTCAACTGCTGCATCCATATCACCACTCATCCCCATCGAAAGGGTATCAATGTCTGAATACTTCGCGGCTAGCTTGTCTTTAAGCTCTGCCAGTTGAGAAAATGCATTAAGCTGAGATTGATAGTCAGATACGTTTGCAGGAATCGACATCAATCCTCTTAAGGTGAGGTTGGGGAGCGATGAAATCAACTCCGCGAGTGCAAAAACTGTCTCTTCTGAGGTTCCAGATTTGGACTCTTCACCACTGGTGTTTACCTGAATCAACACTTGCAAAGGTGGAAGTTCGCTTGGTCGTTGATCATTAAGCCTTTGTGCGATCTTATCGCGATCGACGGAATGCACCCATTGAAAGCTTTCCGCGATTGGGCGGGTTTTATTGGATTGAATTGGACCAATAAAATGCCACTCTAAATTTAGGTTAGAATGTTGTTCTGAAAAGTGTTTTACTTTATCTACACCTTCTTGAACATAGTTTTCACCAAAGGCAACTTGGCCTCCGAGTGCGGCTTCTAGAATCGCATCAATAGGTTTAGTTTTGCTGACGGCTAAAAGTTGCACGGACTCTGGAGCTCGTCCGCACTTTTGCTCAGCACTACGAATCTGTGAGGTGATTTGTTCGATATTTTGTTGAATACTACTCATAGCTGACTTTACTTAAGGGAAAATAAATGGATATCACTGAGTTACTAGATTTTAGTGTAAAGCATAACGCGTCAGATCTACATCTTTCTGCGGGTGTATCTCCAATGGTACGTATAGATGGTGAAGTAAGGAAGCTTGGAATCCCAGCTTTGAGTCATGCTGATGTGCATCGTTTGGTTTTTGAGATCATGAGCGATTCACAACGCGGCGAGTTTGAAGAAAAACTGGAAGTCGACTTCTCTTTTGAATTACCCAATGTTGGTCGCTTTCGTGTTAATGCGTTTAACCAAGCCCGTGGCTGCTCAGCTGTCTTTCGAACTATCCCTGTCGAAATCCCGACTTTAGATCAGTTAGGTGCACCTGAGATCTTCGAAAGGATTGCTAACTACGAAAAAGGGTTAGTGCTCGTCACTGGTCCAACTGGCTCTGGTAAATCAACGACTCTTGCGGCGATGGTTGATTACGTAAATCGCAACCACAATAAGCATATTCTGACGATTGAAGACCCGATTGAATTCGTTCACACCAATAATAAATGCCTAGTCAACCAGCGTGAAGTTCACCGTGATACCCACAGTTTTAAAGCGGCACTGCGCAGTGCCTTACGTGAAGACCCAGACGTGATTCTGGTTGGTGAACTTCGTGACCAAGAGACGATTAGCTTAGCGTTAACCGCAGCAGAAACGGGTCACTTGGTCTTTGGTACTCTGCACACCAGTTCTGCGGCTAAAACGATCGACCGTATTATCGATGTGTTCCCAGGTAGCGATAAAGATATGGTTCGTTCGATGTTGTCTGAATCACTGCGCTCGGTGATAGCCCAGAAGCTGCTAAAGCGTGTTGGTGGTGGTCGTGTGGCGTGTCATGAAATCATGATGGCAACACCTGCGATCAGAAACTTGATTCGTGAAGATAAGGTTGCGCAGATGTACTCGATCATTCAAACGGGCGCAGCGCACGGCATGCAGACCATGGAACAAAATGCGAAGCAGCTGATGGCGCAGGGCTTGGTTGATTCGGAAGAGGTCGAGAAAAAGATCGAAATTGAAACCTCAATGTTTTAATCAAGGTGGAAACAATGGAATTGAATCAAATCCTTGAGGGAATGCTTTCTCAAAAGGCATCGGATCTTTATATCACGGTTGATGCGCCAATCCTTTTTCGTGTGGATGGTGAATTACGCCCCCAAGGAGAGAAGCTGAATGCGGCTCAAGTTGCTCAATTACTTGATGCGATGATGGAACAAGACCGACGTGATGAATATCAGCAAACGCGTGAGGCTAATTTTGCGATTGTGCGTGACTTTGGTCGTTTTCGTGTCAGTGCATTCTTTCAGCGAGAGCTACCTGGAGCGGTCATTCGACGTATCGAGACTAACATCCCAACCTTTGAGCAACTAAAGCTTCCTGATGTACTACAGGACCTATCAATAGCTAAGCGCGGACTTGTGCTGGTGGTTGGTGCGACAGGCTCTGGTAAATCGACCTCAATGGCTGCAATGACAGGCTATCGCAACACCAATCGCTCGGGACATATCTTGACGGTTGAAGACCCTATTGAATTTGTGCACGAACATAAAAAGTGCATCGTGACGCAGCGTGAGGTCGGGCTCGACACCGAGAGTTACGAAGTCGCGCTTAAGAACTCGCTACGCCAAGCACCAGACATGATCTTGATTGGCGAAATCCGTAGCCGTGAGACCATGGAATACGCGATGACCTTTGCTGAAACGGGTCACTTGTGTATGGCAACCTTGCACGCCAATAACGCTAACCAAGCGCTAGAGCGTATTCTTCATTTGGTGCCGAAAGAGCAGAAAGAACAGTTCTTGTTTGACCTATCGATGAACCTGCGTGGTGTCGTCGCTCAGCAACTCATTCGCGACAAGAATGGCAGCGGGCGTCATGGTGTATTCGAGATTCTGCTGAATAGCCCTCGTGTTTCTGACTTGATTCGTCGTGGTGAACTACACGAACTGAAAGCAACCATGGCTAAATCGAAAGAGATAGGTATGCAGACCTTTGACCAAGCTTTGTATGGTTTAGTGATAGCAGGCAAGATCAGCGAAGAGGATGCGTTCCACAGTGCCGATTCTGCTAATGACTTGCGCTTAATGCTCAAAACTAGACGTGGTGATGACGACTACGGAACTGGGGCGTTGGCTGGTGTGAAGATAGATATGGGGTGATAAAAAACGCCTGATTTGATTCTAGGTTAAAATCAGGCGTTCATCATATTCATCGTTCGACTGCGTCTGTATTATCAACGCTTCTTGTTCTTAGGCTCGCTGATTACGTCTGCGTCAGTCGAAGTATGATTCATATAACCTGCATTATTGGAGCTTGTCGAACTGCATGCTGATATTGCTAGAGCTACGAAGATTGCTAGAAAAATTTTCATGTGAACTCCCACTTACCTAATAATGAATTGCTTCGACATTACGTCGTAATATCATTATAGGATCACAAAGGAGTTTAATCTTTGAGCTCTTAATTTTCGTTATGAATATTGTGCTTCAAACCAGCTCTCTAAAATGACGACTGCAGACTGGTTATCGACATTGCCTTTGCTTAGCGCTTTATAGCCGCCCATTTCAAAAAGGTCGGCTCTTGCTTCTGTGGTCGAGAGTCTTTCATCATGTAGTTCAACATCGACACCAAATCGTCCTTTAAGGCGGTTAGCGAACTTCTTCGCTCTAGGTGTAATGGTTGCTAAGTCTTTACCATGAAGGTCGGTAGGAAGGCCGACTACAATCAGGTTCGGCTGCCACTCCTTAATTTGTTTTTCGATATCGTCCCAATTTGGGATGCCATCTTTGGCTTTAAAAGCTTTTAGAGGGCTTGCGGTGCCCGTGATTTCTTGTCCTATCGCACTGCCGATACTTTTTGTACCGTAGTCAAATGCCATAATTGTTCGTGACATGGGGTTTCCAAATTTATCTGTGTTTGAGAGTGTCTGTTTATTTTATTTAGCTGATTTGAACTAGGCGTGGCCAGCGTCTGCTGAAAGCTGAGCCGCATTTATTCCTAACATCTGCACGGCGACTTTCCAGCGGTCAGAAATCGGTGTATCGAAGATGACCTTCGGATCGGCTTCAACGGTTAACCATGAGTTCTCGGTCAGTTCGGTTTCCAGTTGTCCCGGTTCCCATCCTGCATACCCAAGTGCGACTAAATAATTCATCGGCTCATCTTCTGTGCCCAACACCATCAAGATATCTTTTGAAGTCGTCACCGAGATTTGATCTGTCATGTTGATGCTGGATTGATAGCTGCCTTTAGGTTTGTGCAAAATAAATCCACGGTCTTCTGCGACCGGCCCACCATTCAATACAGGCTTATCAAGACTTGCTTGGTTGGATTTCGGCTGCTCAGAATCAACCTTAACTTGTTTAAGCATGCTGCCGACAGTGACATCGATAGGGGCGTTGATCATCAAACCCATCGCGCCTTCGTCATTGTGCTCACAAAGGTAAATCACCGAATTTTGAAAGTATGGGTCTTTCATTCCGGGCATAGCAACCAGAAAGTGGTTCGTTAAATTCATAGAGCCTCCTGCCAGTGTGTTCCCAGTAAAGGAAAAAGAGCGGCGTAAAGCCGCTCATTGTTCTTTGCCTAGATATTTATGTGTTTTCGAATAGCTAAGGCTTTCTTTAGTTTAGGCTATTTAGCGTTAACGCGACGCTCAATTGCATCCATTAATTTACCTGTAACTGAAATATCAAAAGCGGCTTCAATTTCACGGATACAAGTAGGGCTAGTCACGTTAATTTCAGTCAGCTTGTCGCCGATAACATCAAGCCCAACAAAGATTAAGCCTTTCTCTTTCAGTGCTGGAGCAACTGCTCTTGCGATAGCCCAGTCTGTTTCACTTAGAGGACGAGCTTCACCTGTACCGCCAGCAGCAAGGTTACCTCGAGTTTCCCCTTTTGCAGGAATACGCGCTAGACAGTAAGGCATTGGCTCACCGTCAACCACAAGAATACGCTTATCACCATTGCTGATGTCTGGAACAAAAGTTTGTGCCATTGCGTAGTTCTGACCGTGGTTGGTCAAGGTTTCAATAATAACTGATACGTTTGGATCGCCTTCTTTCACACGGAAGATAGACGCGCCGCCCATGCCATCAAGTGGTTTTAGAATCACGTCGCCGTGTTCTTCTCGGAACGCTTTAATTTTTTCAGCTTTACGAGTCACGATGGTGGTCGGTGTCAGTTCAGGGAACCATGCCGTGAACAACTTCTCGTTACAGTCACGTAGGCTTTGTGGTTTGTTGACGATCAGTGCGCCGTTCTCTTCAGCACGCTCAAGAATGTAAGTTGCGTAGATGTACTCAGTATCAAACGGAGGATCTTTACGCATTAGTACCGCATCTAAATCGGATAGCGCGATAGTCTGTTCTGATTTGAACTCGTACCAACCGTTTGGATCTTCTTTTAGTTCAACAACCTTAGTGTCAGCAATGGCTACGCCTTGATCTAAATGTAGATCATCCATTTCCATGTAATGGATTTCGTAACCACGACGCTGAGCTTCAAGCATCATGGCAAAGCTAGAGTCTTTTTTGATGTTAATGGATGAAATTGGATCCATTACGATGCCAAGTTTGATCATTTTTTTCTCCTAGCCTAGATCGCCAAAACGGACTTGTAAGGCAGTAATTGCGGTTAGAGCTGCTGTTTCGGTACGAAGTACACGTGGGCCGAGTAGCGTCTCTTCAAATTTGTATTGTTCTGTCATGCCGATTTCTTCAGCCGACAAGCCACCTTCAGGGCCGATCAATAGGCGTACCTTACTGATAGGTTCTGGAAGGGTATTAATTGAGTATTTTGCACGAGGATGTAAGTTCAGCTTTAATGCTTCACTCGGTTCGCTACACCACTCTTCAAGTTGCATGATAGGGCGAATGACTGGAACCGTATTGCGGCCACACTGTTCACACGCCGCGATAGCAATCTTTTGCCACTGTGCGAGTTTTTTCTCGAAGCGTTTTGTATCAAGCTTAACGCCACAGCGCTCTGAAATTAAAGGGGTAATGGTGTTCACACCAAGCTCAACCGATTTCTGAATCGTGAACTCCATTTTGTCGCCACGTGAAATCACTTGGCCTAAATGTAAGTCTAACGGAGATTCGCTGCTGCGTTCGATGCGTTCAGAAACATTAACGGTGACATTTTTCTTTGATACTTCGGCTATCGTCGCAGGGAATTCAGCGCCACTGCCATCAAATAGAAGGACTTCTTGGCCTTCTTTCATGCGAAGGACACGACCAACATGACCCGCGGCATCTTCGCCTAAAGCGAGTGAACCTAACTGATGAATGCGTTCTGGGTGATGAATACGAGGGATTCTCATGCTGGTAAACCTATAAATATGTTCATTTGGGTATTTTGTCTCTGCCTAACATGGATGCTTTTAGTTGAAAAAACAAGGGTAGAGCAAGAGTTTCAGGGGCAATTCTGAAACTCTTGTTTGAGATAGTTAGGAATGTTGATTGTACGAGCGACGTTATTTACAAGCAGGGTAAACAAATGGGTTGTGATTACCTTGGATGGCATAGATTCGCTCATCACGAGTACATTCCCACTTGTCGACAGGAAATTGCTTGTTCCACGCCATCATTAGGTTGGTTTGTTGCTTAGATAGTTTGAAACCATACTCTTGGCTCATGTAAAGGTAAGTACGCGCGATAGAGCCTTTTGCTCTGTCTGGCGGCATAACTTTACGCTGCTTGAAGTTGACCTGCATTTCGCACTGACCATAGCTCACGCCATCCATTCCATTCCACTGGCTGAAGTTGTAGTTCGAACGGTCACCATTTACTTCACCGATAGCTGGCGTTAGGTTGTGGAGATCGGCTTCCATGGACTTGAATACTTTGTCATTGCGAGTGCAGTTCTTGCGCCCGCCATCTTGCCAGCACTGACGCTGGTGGCCGAATTGCCAAGCTGGAACCACGTGTTCCCACTCAATTCGACTCGCTCGCTTTTGTTGTTTTCGGACTTGATAACCACAGCCGTCAAGGTCGGGAATCCCTTTCTTTTTGTCCTTCCATGTAATGTCACAACCACAATAAAATGAAGTCGGGTGGTCGAGATAAATCTTCACCGCTTCTCTTTTTGCTTTGGAGAATGAGCTCGGTGGTGCGGCGAAAACGCTTTGGGTTACCAGTAGGCCAAATACTATTGATAAGTAAAAAGACACAGGTAGGCCAAATGCTTTGATGGTGAGTTTTTGCATAGAAAAAGACTGATAAAAGTATGATAAACATCAGTCTAGCACTCAAAGGATGAGTTTCTCCATTACATTTCTATCATCAACTTAATCGAGTGTTGCTTTCTGAAATAAAAAGGATGGGGTTACCAAATCGAATAGGTGCGAGTCTAGGACTTTAGCTGAGCTGTGTGCCTGTGAAGGATAAGGTTTGATTGCACAGCTGGCAGCGATAGGTCGATTGATTTCGAAGCACTTTATTGTGTCGTCTGATTGATAATGGGTAAGTGGTGCACTCACATCGATATTCAAAGGTTTTCCCTTGAACTGAAGCTATTTCAAAGCTGTGAGTTGTTTTGGCTGGAACGTTGAATACCTTTTCCATCACGTATTTCCACTCGTTTCCGTGAGGCCTAACACGTCCGAAAACCTGATGCGTGATTAGGTGTGCGAGCTCATGCGGCACAACTTCGTTGATGAAGGCGTCTTCATTTTCAGAAAATAGTACGTGGTTGAGCTTAATTTCGTTGAGCTGAAGGTAGGCCTTTCCCGCTGCTTTACCTCTTAACTTGAAGGTGATAGTTGGGTGTGGAAATTCACGAGAGAAATGTTGATTTGCGATAGCTAGGCACTCGGCCAATTTCTTATTTGCTCGATGTTGTTGCGGGGTGTAAGACAAACGTTGTTAACTCCAAATAAAAGACCTCAGCGTTTAAGCCAAGGCCTCATCATAACATTGCTTTTTGATCTAGCGATGCTTTACACGTGATGTTTTTTCTTAATGATCTCGTGATAAGCGTGCCATGTACCATAACCAAGTAGCGGCATGGTGACGATCATTCCGATGCCGTAGGTGGCAAAACCCACCAGAATACCGGCACAAATAATACTTGCCCAAACCACCATTGCAGGAATGTTCGATTTCACGGCATTAAAGCTAGTGAAAATTGCACTCATCACATCAACGCGTCTCTCCATCATTAACGGAATTGAAAATGCTGAGATGCTAAATATGAGGCTTGCGATGACAAAACCAATCACAGAACCCGTAATTAAGAAGGGAGCGAACTCAGCCAATGGTGCGCCTTGCACTGAAGGGTAGAGCGCGTGCAATAACGCAGCGATACGCATCCAGAATATCATCGCAACCATCAACACAATCGCAAAGGCCCATTGGTGGGTCGAGTTGCGAGTGATGGCTTTCATTGAGTGCAGTAGGCTGGCGTTATGGCCTTTTTCTCTTTCCCAAGCTGCGTCATACAAGCCTAGGGCAAGAAACGGCCCTATCAGCATGTACACGATCAGGCTTGGCATCACGACTAAGTGTGTTCCTTGCCATTGGACAAGTTGAACAATCGCAATTGCCGCTCCCATAAAGCACAATCCGTAAAATGCGCTGATTAATGGCATTCTTACTAAGTCATGCAGAGCAAGCGACAACCAATGAAAGGGTGCGGAAATACTGATTTGGTTGCAAGGAATGGTGCGAGCGTAATCCTTATCGCTGACCTTGTGTTTTTTATCGTTCAGTTCGGATGGGTGCGCGGTACGAGGCATAGATCCCCCTAGTTAAATAACGTCCTAGTTATAATTCCATAAGGCTCATCGATGTGGCTTGTGTGAGAGTTATGGTGTTGAGCTAAATTGCTCTTTGTCATCCCAGTTATTGTTCTAGCGTGCATTTAACGAGCGTTATCAGACTGAATTAATTTAAGTTAAATGTGAGCTTGATCGCCTAGGAGTTACCTTAACTATTGTCAGTAGTGCTAGAAAACACAAATTATCAGCGGCTTTTTATACTAAGTGGTTAACGGTAAAGAAGGGCGTTAGGGAAGGGTATTGTGAGTGAAAGTTCGGTAAGTACATAAAAATAAAGCCCTTACTAAGCAGTAAGGGCTTTAAAGGAACACATCGCAGTGGCTAAATTATTTTAGGTCAGCGAAGTCCGCAAGGATTGCTGCTTTGTCAGTCGCTTCCCAAGGGAACTCTTCACGACCGAAGTGACCGTATGCAGCAGTTTGCTTGTAGATAGGCTGAAGAAGGTTCAGCATCTCTTGAAGGCCGTATGGACGTAGGTCGAAGTTTTGACGAACAGCTTCAATGATGATTTCGTGTGCTACTTTCTCAGTACCGAACGTTTCAACCATGATAGATGTTGGATCAGCAACACCGATAGCGTAAGACAGTTGAATCTCACAACGGTCAGCCATACCAGCAGCAACGATGTTTTTCGCAACGTAACGTGCTGCGTAAGCTGCAGAACGGTCAACTTTTGATGGATCTTTACCTGAGAATGCACCGCCACCGTGACGAGCTGCGCCGCCGTAGGTATCAACGATGATCTTACGACCAGTTAAACCACAGTCACCCATTGGGCCACCGATTACGAAACGGCCTGTTGGGTTGATGAAGAAGTTAGTATCTTTGTTGATCCACTCAGCAGGAAGTACTGGCTTGATGATTTCTTCCATTACTGCTTCGCGTAGGTCAGGCGTTGTTACTGAATCACAGTGTTGAGTAGAAAGAACAACAGCATCGATACCAACGATCTTACCTTGGTCGTATTGGAAAGTAACTTGAGATTTCGCATCTGGGCGAAGGAAGTCAAGCTTACCGCTCTTACGTACTTCAGCTTGCTTCTTAACAAGAAGGTGAGAGTAAGTAATTGGAGCTGGCATTAGGATAGGAGTTTCGTTAGTCGCGTAACCAAACATGATGCCTTGGTCGCCTGCGCCTTGCTCTTTAGGGTCTTCTTTATCAACACCTTGGTTGATGTCTGGAGACTGCTTACCAATTGTGTTTAAAACAGCACAAGAGTCAGCGTCAAAGCCCATGTCAGAATGAACGTAACCAATTTCACGTACTGTTTCACGAGTGATTTCTTCGATATCAACCCATGCAGACGTTGTTACTTCACCGCCAACCATAACCATGCCGGTTTTAACGTAAGTCTCACAAGCAACACGTGCTTTTGGATCTTGTTCCAAGATGGCATCAAGAACAGCATCAGAGATTTGGTCTGCAATTTTATCTGGATGGCCTTCTGAAACAGATTCAGAAGTGAATAGGTGCTTAGCCATGAGAGCTCCACTTTTAGTTTTTGGTGTAAATAGTTTATGGCGTCGCAAGCTAGGAAGCGCCGCCATTAAATACAGTATATTTTGTAGGTGTTTCTACATCTAGACGGCTATTCTAAATTCCAGCGGTCGAATTACAAGCTCTTTTTTATGATATGTCATAACTAATCGTTTGCGTATCGATCGAGATAAGCCACTGCCAAGTGATGTAAATGTTCGAAAATTGCGAAAAATGACCGTTAAAATGCCAGTAAAACGTTTGCAGTCGCAATAGTCGTTTGAGAGAATACCCGCGCTAATAAAAATGAAAACTTTAGCAATTATCTCTTTTTTAAATCGCTTATGTATCCAGGAGCAGACATGCCTTCTCGTAAAGATCTAGCCAATGCAATCCGCGCACTTAGCATGGACGGTGTTCAACAAGCAAATTCAGGCCACCCAGGCGCACCTATGGGCATGGCTGACATCGCTGAGGTTCTTTGGCGTGGCCACTTGAACCACAACCCAGCAAACCCAGAATGGGCTGACCGCGACCGTTTTATCCTGTCTAACGGCCACGGCTCAATGCTGATTTACTCTCTGCTTCACCTAGCAGGTTACGAGCTTTCAATTGAAGATCTTAAAAACTTCCGTCAACTGCACTCTAAGACTCCAGGTCACCCTGAGTACGGTTACGCTCCTGGTATCGAAACAACGACTGGTCCTCTAGGTCAAGGCATCACTAACGCTGTTGGTATGGCAATGGCTGAGAAAGCACTGGCGGCACAGTTCAACAAAGAAGGCCACGACATCGTAGACCACTACACTTATGCATTCATGGGTGATGGCTGTCTGATGGAAGGTATCTCTCACGAAGCATGTTCTCTAGCAGGTACGCTAGGTCTTGGTAAGCTGGTTGCTTTCTGGGATGACAACGGCATCTCTATCGATGGTGAAGTTGAAGGTTGGTTCTCTGACGATACACCTAAGCGTTTTGAAGCATACGGTTGGCACGTAATCCCAGCAGTAGATGGTCACGACTCTGATGCTATCAACGCAGCGATTGAAGCGGCTAAAGCGGATCCTCGTCCAACGCTTATCTGTACTAAAACTATCATCGGTTTTGGTTCTCCAAACAAAGCGGGTACGCATGACTGTCACGGTGCTCCACTAGGCGCTGATGAAATCACAGCAACTAAAGCAGCATTGGGTTGGGAACATGGTCCTTTCGAAATCCCAGCAGATATCGCAGCTGAGTGGAATGCGAAAGAAGCAGGCGCAGCGAAAGAAGCAGCGTGGAACGCGAAGTTTGACGCATACGCAGCGGCTTACCCAGAGCTAGCAGCTGAATTCAAACGTCGTACTAACGGCGAGCTACCCGCTGAGTGGGAAGAGAAAGCAAACGCAATCATTGCTGATCTTCAAGCTAACCCAGCAAACATCGCTTCACGTAAAGCATCTCAAAACGCACTAGAAGCGTTTGGTCAAATGCTTCCAGAATTCATGGGCGGCTCTGCTGACCTTGCGCCTTCTAACCTGACTATGTGGTCTGGTTCTAAGTCTCTTGAAGCAACTGACTTTTCTGGTAACTACATCCATTACGGTGTACGTGAATTCGGTATGACGGCTATCATGAACGGTATCGCTCTGCACGGTGGTTTCGTGCCATACGGCGCAACGTTCCTAATGTTCATGGAATACGCGCGTAACGCAATGCGTATGGCTGCTCTGATGAAAGTTCAGAACATCCAAGTTTACACGCACGATTCTATCGGCTTAGGCGAAGATGGCCCTACTCACCAACCGGTTGAGCAGATCGCTTCTCTACGTCTGACTCCAAACATGAGCACATGGCGTCCATGTGACCAAGTTGAATCTGCAGTGGCTTGGAAACTGGCTATTGAGCGTAAAGATGGTCCTTCATCTCTAATCTTCTCTCGTCAAAACCTTGCACAACAAGATCGTAATGCTGAGCAAGTTGCTAACATCGCTAAGGGTGGTTACATCCTGAAAGATTGTGAAGGCAAGCCAGAGCTAATCATCATTGCAACTGGTTCTGAAGTTGAGCTTGCAGTTGAAGCTGCTGCACAACTAACCGCTGAAGGTAAAGCTGTACGCGTAGTATCTATGCCTGCAACTGACGCATTCGACAAGCAAGACGCTGAATACCGTGAGTCTGTACTTCCATCTGATGTTACAGCGCGTATCGCAGTAGAAGCTGGCATCGCTGACTTCTGGTACAAATACGTTGGCTTCGGTGGCAAGATCATCGGTATGACAACGTTCGGCGAATCTGCACCAGCAGGTGAGCTATTCAAGATGTTCGGTTTCACTACTGAAAACGTAGTAAACACAGCGAAAGAGCTTCTTGCTTAATCATTGACTGATGGCCTGTGCTAACAGTTAAATGAAGGAAAAACCGAGCGCTGAGCTCGGTTTTTTGTATCTGGGATTTGTTTCTTCTAGGCTTATCTCTACAAGCAACAGATTAACCTGTCCTAACTAAACGGGGTTATTCAAGTAATGCCTTTTGGGTAGGATTCAGTTATCATCTGTTGCACGAAATTTTGGTTAGATGTACGGAAATATGCTAAAAGTCGCGATAAACGGATTTGGAAGAATAGGGCGTAATGTATTACGCGCTGTCTATGAAAGTGGCAAAAGCCAACAAATCAAAGTAGTAGCTGTTAATGAGCTTGCTCAGCCTGACGCTATGGCTCATCTATTGCAGTACGACACTAGTCACGGCCGCTTCGGCAAGAAAATCTCCAACGATCAAGAGCACATCTATGTCCATCACGGCATTGGTGCGGAAGATAAAGGTGAGTTCGATACCATTCGTATCTTACATCTTGCTGATATTGAGCTGTTGCCTTGGCGTGACCTAGAAGTGGATATTGTTCTCGACTGCACCGGTGTTTATGGTTGCCGAGATGACGGCCTAGCGCACATTGCTGCTGGGGCAAAAAAGGTACTGTTTTCTCACCCTGGTGCCAATGACCTCGATAACACCATTATCTATGGTGTGAATCACGATACCATTGAAGCGGGCCACCGAATCGTTTCCAATGGTTCATGCACCACCAACTGTATTGTTCCTATCATTAAGGTTCTTGATGACGCCTTTGGCATTGAGTCCGGTACTATTACAACTATTCACTCTTCAATGAATGATCAACAAGTTATCGATGCGTACCACAGCGATTTGCGTCGTACTCGAGCGGCAAGCCAATCGATCATTCCTGTCGATACCAAGTTGCATAAAGGTATTGAAAGAATCTTCCCGAAATTTTCCAACAAATTTGAAGCTATATCTGTGCGTGTGCCGACGGTAAACGTAACAGCGATGGATTTAAGTGTCACAATTAATGCAAATGTGAAAGTTAATGACGTAAATCAAACCATTGTTAATGCATCCCAGTGTACATTACACAATATAGTTGACTATACTGAAGCGCCGCTCGTTTCCATCGACTTTAATCACGATCCCCATAGCGCAATCGTTGATGGTTCACAAACTCGAGTGAGCAACGGCCACTTAGTTAAAATGCTAGTGTGGTGTGACAATGAATGGGGCTTTGCGAACCGAATGCTGGATACGGTTCTTGCAATGCAAGCTTCTGAAGGCAAGAAGTAAGACCTAGAAGCAAATGTGCGGATTATTTATTTTTTAGCTTGAAATAAATACTAAGAGTCCACATATTATTGGTAGTGAAAGAATTACCAGTTGAATAATTTATAGGCTTAGCAGGGTTGCTGAGTTTCCAAAACTTTATATTTATTTAAATTTGAGAGGACAAATCATGTCTGTGATCAAGATGACTGACCTGGAACTTGCAGGTAAACGCGTATTTATCCGTGCTGACCTAAACGTACCAGTAAAAGACGGTAAAGTAACTTCAGATGCACGTATCCTTGCATCTCTACCAACTATCAAACTTTGCCTAGAAGCTGGCGCAAAGGTAATGGTTACTTCTCACCTTGGTCGTCCTACTGAAGGCGAATACAACGAAGAGTTCTCTCTAGCTCCTGTAGTTAACTACCTAAACGACGCACTAGACTGCGAAGTTAAACTAGCTAAAGATTACGTAAACGGCCTAGAGCTAAACGCTGGTGAACTTGTTGTTCTTGAAAACGTTCGTTTCAACAAAGGCGAGAAGAAGAACGAAGAAGCACTTTCTAAGCAATACGCTGCACTATGTGACATCTTTGTAATGGATGCATTCGGTACAGCTCACCGTGCTCAAGCTTCTACACACGGCGTTGGTACTTACGCTCCTGTAGCATGTGCTGGCCCTCTTCTAGCTGCTGAGCTTGAAGCGCTTGGTAAAGCAATGGACAACCCAGCTCGCCCACTAGTGGCTATTGTTGGTGGTTCTAAAGTTTCTACTAAACTAACCGTTCTAGAATCTCTTTCTAAAATTGCTGACCAGCTTGTTGTTGGTGGTGGTATCGCGAACACATTCATCGCTGCTGAAGGCCACAACGTAGGTAAGTCTCTATACGAAGCTGACCTAGTTGAAACGGCTCAAAAGCTAATGAAAGAGTGTGCTATCCCAGTAGCAACTGACGTTGCATGTGCTAAAGCATTCGACGAAAACGCAGAAGCTGAAATCAAGCACGTTTCTGAAGTTCAAGACGACGACATGATCTTCGACCTTGGTCCAGATTCAACTGCGGCACTAGCTGAAATCATCGGCAACGCGAAAACAATTCTTTGGAACGGCCCTGTAGGCGTATTCGAATTCAAGAACTTCGAAGCGGGTACAGCTGGTATCTCTAAAGCAATCGCTGAGTCTGCAGGTTTCTCTGTAGCAGGTGGTGGTGACACGCTAGCAGCTATCGATAAGTTCGGTATCAAAGCTGACGTTTCTTACATCTCTACTGGCGGTGGCGCTTTCCTTGAATTCGTTGAAGGTAAAGTACTTCCTGCAGTAGCAATGCTTGAAGAGCGTGCTAAAGCATAATTGATTTAGAAAGGCGAGATGTGAATCTCGCCTTTTAACGTTTGCTGCATATCACACTTTTTTGCTAGAATGGCATAAGTTGTGAGCAAACGATTGCAAGTTTTTAAACTTAAGTTTTTTAATCTTAAAACGATAGAATAAATAGGACTATTTCCATGTCTAAGATCTTCGATTTTGTAAAACCTGGTGTGATTTCTGGCGATGACGTACAGAAAGTATTTGAAGTAGCAAAAGAAAACAAATTTGCTCTTCCTGCTGTAAACGTTGTTGGTACTGACTCTGTAAACGCAGTACTAGAAGCAGCTGCTAAAGTTAAAGCTCCAGTAGTTGTTCAGTTCTCTAACGGCGGCGCTGCATTCTTCGCAGGTAAAGGCGTTAAACTTGAAGGTCAAGGCGCACAAGTTCTTGGCGCTGTAGCTGGTGCAAAATACGTACACGCTGTAGCTGAAGCTTACGGTGTTCCAGTTATCCTGCACACTGACCACGCTGCTAAGAAACTTCTTCCATGGATCGACGGTCTACTAGACGCTGGTGAAGAGTTCTTCGCACAAACTGGTAAGCCTCTATTCTCTTCTCACATGCTAGACCTTTCTGAAGAGTCTCTAGAAGAGAACATCGAAACATGTGCTAAGTACCTAGAGCGCATGGCTAAAATGAACATGACAATCGAGATCGAACTTGGTTGTACTGGTGGTGAAGAAGACGGCGTTGATAACTCTGATATGGACGCATCTGAGCTTTACACTTCTCCAGAAGACGTAGCATACGCTTACGAGAAACTAATGGCTGTTAGCCCACGTTTCACTATCGCTGCATCTTTCGGTAACGTACACGGTGTTTACCAAGCTGGTAACGTTGTACTTACTCCAACTATCCTACGTGACTCTCAAGCATACTGTGCAGAGAAGTTCGGTATCGCACCTAACGCTCTAAACTTCGTATTCCACGGTGGTTCTGGTTCTTCTGAAGCAGAAATCCAAGAGTCTATCGGCTACGGTGTTATCAAAATGAACATCGATACTGATACACAGTGGGCAACTTGGGACGGTATCCGTCAGTACTCTGCTGACAACTTCGATTTCCTACAAGGTCAAATCGGCAACCCAACTGGCGAAGCTGCTCCAAACAAGAAGTACTACGATCCACGCGTATGGCTACGTGCTGGTCAAGCTTCAATGGTTGCTCGTCTAGAGAAAGCATTTGCTGACCTTAACGCTGTAGACGTACTATAATTCTTTGAATTAAGTACTCTTTAAGTTTTAAAAACCCGCTCATTGAGCGGGTTTTTTTATATCTGATAAAAACTTGTACTAAATATGTGAAAAACCTAGCGTGCGGTGAATAAATTTCGTAGTCTTTTAGTTATCGGTATTTGTGTTTATCGGTAAGTTTTAATAATTCAAAAGCTTACATAAATATGACTTTGCAATCTGTCAAAGATAGGATATCGTGCCGAAAAACTGAACTTGGTTCAGTTTATAAAAAGGACTTGGCTTTAATTTACTTTTAACACAATGACTTAACGGTAATTACACTGTTTATTATATTGCAGAGTAAATGAGGCTTAAGGCAGTTTAGCCCATAGCATATTATATAGAGGATGCACATTATGGCTGATAGTTCGACAGCGATTGAGACTCCACTTGTGGATGGTTTGTCTCAAGCAGAGCAGTGGTTAACAAATAATTCAGATTTATTTATCCAATATGGCGTAAATATCATTTCAGCACTGATAATTCTATTTATTGGTAACCTTATTGTTAAAGCAGTAGCGAATAGCGTGTCTAAGGTTCTTCAGAAGAAGAAAATGGACCGAGCAGTTGTGGAGTTCGTCCATGGTTTAGTTCGTTACTTGTTGTTTGTGATTGTTTTAATTGCTGCACTTGGTCGTTTAGGTGTTCAAACGGCATCTGTAGTTGCTGTTATTGGTGCGGCTGGTTTAGCCGTTGGTCTTGCACTACAAGGCTCACTATCTAACTTTGCTGCTGGTGTACTTATCGTTGCATTCCGTCCATTTAAGTCTGGTGACTATGTGGAAATTGGTGGTGTGGCAGGTTCAGTTGATTCTATTCAAATCTTCCAAACGGTTCTAACAACGCCAGACAACAAAATGGTTGTAGTACCTAACGGTAGCGTTATCGGCAGCCCAATCACAAACTATTCTCGTCATGCGACGCGCCGTATTGATCTAATGATTGGTGTTTCTTACAACGCTGATCTTCAGAAGACAAAAGCGCTACTGACTAAGATCTGTGAATCTGATGAGCGTGTACTGAAAGAACCTGGCGTTCAAGTTGGTGTTCATACGCTTGCTGATTCTTCAGTTAACTTCGTTGTTCGTCCATGGGTTAGCACTGCTGACTACTGGAATGTTTATTTCGACCTGATGCAAGCAATCAAAGAAGGCTTGGATAACGAGGGTATCGAAATTCCATTCCCGCAAATGGATGTACACATGAATAAAGTAGAAGCTTAATTCCTAGTTAGTTTTTATAACTATAAGCTTTTATAAGGAAAGGCGGATAACTTAGGTTATCCGCCTTTTTTGTTGGTTTCATGAAGCTAAATAGATTTACCAGTATTGCTCAATAAGTCCATCGGTAAGCACCGTTGCTATGGCGAACATCATGGTTGCGACTGCGATATCAATGCCTTTCTTAACCTTAGGTTTAGATAGCGTCGGGCCTAGTTTTGCAGCGCCTAATGACAAAGAATAGAACCAGACGAACGAAGCCAATATAGTCCCCATAGCAAATGCAATTCTGTCGTTGCCTTCAAATTGCCCACCAATGGATCCAAGAATTACCACGGTATCCAAATAGAGATGTGGGTTTAATACTGTTACTGCCAATGCCCCTAAAATAACGGTGCGCTTGCCACGCGCTAATATCTCACCTTTCGACTCATCACTGGTGCGCACTTTGAATGCACTGCGTAGTGAGAGCAAACCATACACAGTCAGAAAAGCGATGCCACCTAGTGTCACTGAGGTAAGCAGTAATTCATTTTGCGACAAGATCGCTCCGCCGCCAAAAATGCCTAATGAGATAAACAGAGTATCGAGCAGGCTACAAATCGTTGCTGTCGTTAAATGATGATTGCGTTTTATCCCTTGATTTAGGACGTACGCATTCTGAGCGCCAATAGGGATAATCATACTTGCCCCTAGACCAAAACCTTGTAATAAAACCCAAAAACTCATTTTAACCTCCACTTATTTAACGATATTTACGTGCTATATGGCGAAGATACTCTGACCCTTTAAATAAGTATAATTAATGATTTTAATCCATTATTAGAGTTGCTAATGTGGTGATGAGTTAGCTTAAAAAGGAAGCAAATTGATGCGCGGATTGGATTATAAATGGATTGAAGCACTGGATGCTGTAGTAAAACAACGTAGCTTCGAAAGGGCTGCTGAGCAGTTATATATCTCCCAGTCGGCGGTATCTCAACGCATCAAACAGCTGGAAAAGTGGTTGGCTCAGCCAGCCTTGGTGAGAGAAAGCCCGCCTAGGCCAACGCCTGCGGGTAAAAAACTACTGGGCTTATATCGCCGTGTTCGTTTGTTAGAGCACGAGCTTGTGCCTGAGTTGATGAATGAAGAGGGTAATCAACCACTATCGATATCCATAGCCACCAACGCTGATAGTTTGGCGACATGGTTGCTACCAGCTTTGTCGGATGTGATTAAGTCTCGCCAAGTCGAGTTGAACCTCGCGATTCATGGTGAGTCGAGAACCATTGAAAAGATTAAAAGTGGCGAGGTGGCCGGTGCAATCAGTTTGGAGTCTCAAGCGATTCCTGGCTGCAGTGCTGACTATCTCGGTAGGATGGATTATGTGTGCGTGGCTAGCCCTGACTTTCATCAGCGTTACTTTGCAGAGGGCGTAAACTACGCCACCTTAAGCAAAGCACCTGCGGTTTCCTATGATCAATACGATGATCTGCATAAGAAGTTTCTGCATGATCATTTTAACGTCCCGAGAGACAGTGTGATCAATCATACAGTCGGCAGTTCAGAAGCATTTGTGCGCTTGGCATTATCGGGTGTAGCCTATTGCTTGATCCCCCGATTACAGATTATCGATGAGCTCGAGTCTGGTGCTCTGATTGATATTACCCCTGGCTTTCTGCTCTCTTATCGCATCTATTGGCACCATTGGCAGCTTGAGAGCGGAGTATTAAAAGAGGTATCCCAAGCAATATTGAGTTTTGCTCACAATCACTTACCTCAGTAAACTGTTGGTTTTTTCAGCGTCAAAGTTCTGTTAGAAGTGTGTGCTCTGGATTGGCTAAACGATAAATTGCTCTATGATGAAAGGACATTTGTTTAGCATAGGTCATACCTAATGAAGCTTGTACCAAAGATGTTAGCAACGTCTCTTACTCTTACTGCGGCGTTGAGTGCTGTGAGTTTTCCATCATTGGCTGACTCTCCATCCTTTCCTCATATTTCAACGACAGGCTATGGTGAAGTGATCGCTACACCTGATATGGCGACATTCTCTGTGAGAGTCGTGGAATCGACGATGACTGCTGAACAGGCTAAAAATACCGTTGATAAAGTCGTGACAGGCTTTCTAAACAAGCTACATCAAGCTGGTGTTGATGAGGCGAGTGTACACAGCTCTAACCTGTATTTATCTCCTCAATATCATTACCCGAAAGATGGCAAACCGGAACTGGTTGGCTACCGCGCCTCACGTAATGTGACCGTTCAAGTGACTGAGCTAGCTAATCTTAATGAGTACATGGATATTGCGATTGGAGAAGGCATTAATCAGATCGACAACATCCAACTGCAAGTTCGCGACCAAGCTAAGTATCAAGAGCAAGCGCGCTTAGAAGCCATTAAAGATGCGACATCAAAAGCTAAATCATTGGCGAGTGGTTTTGAGCGCGAGTTAGGTGATGTATGGCGCGTGGATTACAACGCCCAATCTTCTCAGCCAGTACTCATGCGTTCAATGGCGATGGATGCAAGAACAGAATCGAACTCTTATGAAGACTCAACGATCACCATTCGTGATCGCGTGAATGTGATCTACCAGATCGAAGAGTAATGACAGTGCTATAGAAGGTTTTGGATCATGACGACCTAATTACCTACGATAGGCCAAATGCTAAAAAGGCTCTCATGATGAGAGCCTTTTTTATGCATTTTGAGTGCGATGATTAGTGAAGAAGACGAGCACGGATTGTGCCTTCGATCTCTTTCAGTTTAAGCAGTGCTTCTTCAGAGCGATCGGCTTCTACATCGATAACGACATAACCCATATCAGCCGCAGTCTGTAGGTATTGACCCGCGATGTTGATCCCTTCCTCAGCGAAGATGGTGTTGATCTGAGTTAGGATGCCTGGGCGGTTTTCGTGAATGTGTAATAAACGAGACGTTCCAGTATGCAGTGGTAGTGATACCTCAGGGAAGTTAACACTTGATAGCGTAGAGCCGTTATCAGAGTATTTCGCTAGCTTACCAGCAACTTCAACACCAATGTTCTCTTGTGCTTCTTGAGTTGAACCACCCACGTGAGGCGTTAGGATCACGTTATCGAACTGCATTAATGGAGACTCAAACGGGTCTGCATTGGTTTTTGGTTCTGTTGGGAAAACATCAATAGCCGCACCTGCAAGGTGTCCAGACTCCAGAGCGCCACACAGAGCAGGAATATCGACTACCGTGCCACGAGCTGCGTTGATAAAGATAGAACCAGGCTTCATGCGCTCGAACTCTTCTTTACCCATCATGTCTTTTGTTTCGTTGGTTTCAGGTACATGCAAAGAGATTACGTCACACTTGTTCAGTAATTCCGTCATGGTATGAACTTGCGTTGCGTTACCCAGAGACAGTTTGTTTTCAATGTCGTAGAAGTAAACACGCATGCCAAGGTTTTCAGCAATAATACCCAGTTGAGTACCGATGTGACCGTAGCCAATAATACCTAAACGCTTACCACGGGCTTCGTAAGAGTTGTCGGCACTCTTTTTCCAGATGCCACGGTGTGCAAGCGCGTTCTTTTCTGGAATGCCACGTAGTAGCAATAGAACCTGACCAAGAACGAGCTCAGCAACGCTTCGAGTGTTTGAGAACGGTGCGTTGAACACAGGGATACCGCGTTTTGCTGCTGCTTGAAGGTTGACTTGGTTAGTACCAATACAGAAACAACCGACGGCAACCAGCTTTTCAGCTGCATCAATAACTTCTTGGGAGATATTAGTGCGAGAACGAATACCAATGAAATGAGCATCTTTTACTGCTTCAAGAAGTTCATCTTCCGGTAGCGAGCCTTTGTGGTACTCAATGTTTGTGTAACCAGCGGCTTGCAGTACTTCTACAGAAGAAGGGTGAAGACCTTCTAGAAGTAGAATTTTAATTTTTTCTTTTTCCAGTGAAACTTTGGCCATTGTTCTCGTCCTTAAAATGGAAAGGTTGGGCAAATGCGGCGCACGTGCTACAAAATGGCTGAAAGGGGAACAAATTCACCACTTTGTTAGGAGACAAACGTTTTCTCTGTGCGTCTTCTGAACAATAAAGTAACAAAAAAAAAATGTTTTGGGTAAGAAAATTACGGAATAAGACATAATTTTACAGCAATAAAGCAAAAAAAACGGCGCCCTAGGGCACCGTATGTAATGAAGTAACAGAAAAACTCAATCTTCTATTATTTATTCTTCGATTTTTGCACCTTCAGGCGTGCCGGTGATAACCACATCAGCACCACGGTGAGCGAACAGACCAACCGTCACCACACCAGCTATACCATTGATGATATCTTCTAGTTGTTTCGGGTTTTCGATCGCCATGCCGTACACATCTAGGATCACGTTGCCGTTATCGGTTGTGCAGCCTTCGCGGTAAACTGGGTCACCACCAAGCTTAACCAACTCACGTGCCACGTATGAACGTGCCATTGGGATTACTTCAACAGGCAGTGGGAATTTACCCAACACATCAACTGCTTTAGTACCGTCAACAATACACACAAACTTATCAGAGATAGCCGCTACGATTTTTTCACGAGTCAAAGCAGCGCCGCCGCCTTTGATCATATCGCGAGTTGGGTTGATTTCATCTGCGCCATCAACATAGATGTCTAGCTTAGCGACATCGTTACACTCATACACTTTGATCTCTAGCTCTTCTAGTCGCTGCGTTGAAGCAACAGAGCTTGAAACCGCACCTTTGATTTTGTCTTTCATTGTGCCTAGTGCGTCGATGAAGTGATTTACTGTAGAGCCAGTACCTACACCTACAATGCTGCCTTCTTCAACATATTGAAGTGCTGCCCAGCCAGCTGCTTTTTTCATTTCATCTTGAGTCATGCCATTCTCCTGAATAAGGTCTTGCGCTTTGAATTGATCGTTTGCGTAATGATGAAGTTAACGTTTAGATATTGAGTTAACGTTTCTATATCGAGGTTAACGTTTGCGGCGCGATTATAGCGCTTTAATGGTTGCTTTCCCATTGCCAAGTTTTACTCGGAGTCACGATTTTAGGTAACGGAATGTCCCATTCTTCAATCGGTAGCGTATCAACATGTTGGCAATCATGAGCCAAACCAATAGGAGCTGCACCTTCGCCCGTCTCGAACCACTTTGCCAAGGTGCGATCGTAATATCCGCCGCCCATACCTAAACGATGGCCATGGGAGTCAAAGCCGACAAGGGGCGTAAGAATAAGGTCGAGTTGCTGACAAGGTTTAACCAGCATTTGATTGAGCTGAGGTTCGACAATACCGTACTTATTCAAGACCGTCGGTGTGGTTGGCGAGTAGTGTAAAAACAGCAGGTGCCCGGCAGAGAAGGGGTGCAATACTGGTAAATAAGTTTGCTTACCTTGCGCCCATAACCATTCGATTAAAGGCTGAGTATCGAGTTCGCCATCGATAGAGATATAGAGGGCAATATGCTGAGCAGACTGAATTTCATCAAGCTGCATGCACTGCTTAACTAAGTCGATACCGGATTGAGTTTGTTGGTCGCCAGATAAGGCATTGCGTTTGATACGGATCTGTTTGCGAAATTCGCTGCGTGTGAGCGTCTTCATAAGAAGGGATACCCCAAAGTGCCGTTGAGAATAGATGGCCCTTGAACCAGCGAGTTCAAGGCGGATCAGCAATGATTACCGTAGGCTTCTCGGTCGGGCCGAGCATGCTCAATAGCACTCAAGTACTAACCCTTAGGGATTGCTTATCGGCTCGGGGACGTGAATCCTCTGACAAACACTCCAGGGTAAATTTTGTGTACGCTATTGCTGTCCGTGCTTAACTTTACTGAGGACATCTGAAAGTGATGTCGTGAGCTGTTCCATTCGCTCGGTCAGTGCGTTTTGTTCATCATTTGCTTCAAACTTCTTGGTTTGTAATTCGTAGCAAATATTCAGAGCTGCGATAGTCAGCAGCTTCACTTCATTGGTTACCTTAGTACGTTCAGCCATCTCTTTCAATCGATTATCAAGATCGGCCGCCGCTGCAATCAATGACTCTTCTTGCCCTGGTGGACAATTCACTCGAGTCAGTTTTCCTAATATTTCAACGTCTACCGCTTGATTACTCATGATGGATGAACTCTTTAACGCGCTATTTTAAGGCTGTTGCCCTTCGCCATTTTTTGAGAAAGAAAAAGTGCAAGTACCGATGAGGAAGCAATCTCCTCTGAGGGAGAAACTATAGGTAAACCGCTATTAAGATTCAAGCTTTTCAGAGTGACTGTTTGTAAATGAGAGCTTGAGCACACAGTAATTCAGCAAATTGAACAATTGGTAGTCAGTCATCCTTCAATTGCTGGGGATCGATGCTTACCAGAATTGGGGTGAAGTGGTACGATTATACTATCGAGATAAAGAATAACTGAGCGAGCTATCTGATGAGCGAAACTACTTTACCTGACTACCTAACGGTTGCGACTGAACTTCAATCGGCAAGTCTAGCCGTAACCCCTGCTGAGATGCACGGTTTATTAACGGGTATGTTAAGCGGAGGCTTAAGCCTTGCAGATAAAAGCTGGCAACCACTGATCTTCGATTACACCAATGAAGGCATGGGTTGGCCAGATCGCGCATTAACGCTAGCGGAAGCGACACTGAAAGTAACGACCAGTGAAATCACAGGTTCGGGTATGGAATTGTCTATGTTGCTGCCTGACGAAGACGCAAGCGCAAGCCTATTTGACTTGGCTGATGGTGTGTCTGATTGGATTAACCATTTCATTACTGGTCTAGGCTTGGTTGGCGCTCAATTGAACAAAGCGTCTGACAGTACAAAAGAAGCATTAGCTGATCTAGAAGAGATGGCTAAGCTAGGCATTGACGAAGAAGATGATCTGGAAGAGCAAGCGCAGCTTCTAGAGCACGTTATTGAGCACGTAAAAGCGTGTGCACTAACGATTCATGCTGAATTTGGTGCTCGCCCATCTGAAGATGCGGCGCCTACCATTCATTAATTCGTTGGCCGGTTTGAGGTTATGATGGCTCAGTATGATGTTGTAATTGCTGGTGGCGCAATGGCAGGGGCAACCTTAGCCCTTGCTTTGAATCACCTAAGCCAAGGTTCACTGTCGATTGCGGTAGTGGAGCCTTATCAGGTTGATCATCAAGCTCACCCTGGGTTTGATTCTCGTTCGATTGCTTTGTCCTATGGCACGGTGCAGATCCTGGATTCTTTGCGCTTATGGCAATCTATCGCTCCGGTCGCGACCCCGATTAAAGATATCCATGTTTCGGATCGCGGGCATGCCGGAATGACAGACATCTACAGTGAAGAGCTTGCTGTAGATGCGCTTGGCTACGTGGTCGAGTTAGCAGATGTGGGTCGAATCTATCAGCAGAAACTTGAATCAGAAGCGGCAATTACCATGCTTTGTCCTGAGTCTGTTAGTAAAGTTGAACGTGAAGAAGCGTTGACGACGATTGAACTGACAAGTGGGCAAACAGTAACCACTAAGTTACTGGTTGCTGCTGACGGTGCAATCTCAACCTGTTGCCAACAGCTCAATATCTCATTGAGTGAGCATGACTTTGAGCAAGTCGCTGTGATTGCCAATATTGTGGCGAGTGAACCTCACCAAGGTCGCGCATTTGAGCGTTTTACCCATCATGGGCCAGTTGCTCTATTACCTATGAGTGACAACCGTTTATCGCTGGTTTGGTGTTTAACACCAGAGCAAGCACAAAAAGTGATGACGCTAAACGACAATGAATTTCTTGAGCAATTGCAGAATGACTTTGGCTGGCGACTTGGCCGATTAGAGAAGGTCGGCAAGCGCGCGAGTTACCCTCTGATTCTTCGTCACCGACAGCAAAATATCTCTCATCGATTTGCCATTGTTGGTAATGCTGCTCAAACGCTTCACCCAATTGCGGGGCAAGGCTTTAACCTAGGCATCCGAGATGTGGCTTCCTTGGCAGAAGAGTTGTGTACCCAGTTAGATGATGTAGGTCGTTACCGTGGTCTTGTTAACTTTAGAAAGCGTAGAGAACAAGACCGAGACGCAACGATCACGTTGACTTCAAGCCTAGTTCACCTGTTCTCAAACGATTATATGACCGCTCGCATTGGGCGTAATCTTGGGTTAGCCGTAATAGATAACCTTCCACCACTTAAAGGTCCACTTTTGCGTCATACGCTTGGCCTAGTAGAAAGATAAGGTAATAAATAATGATGCAAAGTGTTGATATCGCGATTGTTGGTGGTGGCATGGTTGGCCTAGCGCTTGCTGCTGCCCTAAAAGACAGTGACCTAAGAATCGCTGTCATTGAAGGCAGAGCGCCTAGTGAAGGGCTGAGTGAGCTGCCTGATGTGCGTGTATCCGCGTTGAGTCGTTCTAGTGAAGTGATTCTTCGTAACCTAGGTGCATGGCAAGGTATCGAACAAAGACGCGCTGCACCGTATCAAGCGATGGAAGTGTGGGAACAAGACAGTTTCGCTCGTATTGAGTTTGACTCGACACGCTTGGCTCAGCCTAATCTTGGTCATATCGTTGAAAACCGTGTGATTCAATTAGCGCTGCTTGATCAGGTTAAGAAACAAGACAACGTCAGCCTGTATATGCCCGCAACGTGTAAAACGATGGCGATTGGTGAAAGTGAAGCTTGGTTAACATTGGACAATGGTCAAGCACTGACAGCTAAGTTAGTTGTTGGAGCAGACGGCGCAAACTCTTGGGTTCGTAAGCAGCAAGATATCCCATTAACACATTGGGATTACGGACACAGTGCGATTGTCGCGAACATCAAAACCACAGAGCCGCACCACAGCGTTGCTCGTCAAATCTTCACGCCTCAAGGCCCATTGGCATTCCTACCAATGCAACCAAGCAACATGAGCTCGATTGTTTGGTCTACGGAACCAAATCGTGCCGAGAACCTCGTATCAATGTCGGATGCTGAATTCAACAAGCAGTTAACAGCTGAGTTCGATGCAAAGCTGGGCTTATGTGAAGTGGTTGGTGACCGTTTTGCCTTCCCACTGCGCATGCGTTATGCGCGTGACTTTGCGGTAGAGCGTGTGGCTTTGGTTGGTGATGCTGCTCATACCATTCACCCATTAGCAGGGCAGGGCGTGAACCTTGGCCTATTAGACGCAGCAAGCCTAGCGCAAGAGCTGTTAAAGCTATGGTCTGCGGGTGAAGACATTGGCACCAAGCGTAATCTTCGCGGCTACGAGCGCTGGAGAAAAGCAGAGGCGGCGAAAATGATTGCTTCAATGCAGGGCTTTAAAGATCTGTTTGAAGGCGATAACCCAGCTAAGAAGCTGATTCGTGGCATTGGTATGAAGCTTGCGGGCCAATTACCGGGTGCGAAAGATGAGATCATGAAGCGCGCACTGGGTTTGTCTGGCAATCTTCCTGACTTAGCTAAGCGTCCAGTGACTCATCGATAATGACATAGTGTTCTGGTGGTATATCGAATCATCATTGATACGAAAATTGGTACGAAAAAAGGGTTGGCATAATGCCAACCCTTTTTTTTTTAATTCTGTAGATAATCAGGTCATGCGTACGCGCAGCGCAGTTTCATGATTTCACTATTTATTTCTTTCACTGTTTGAAAGTGACGTTTTTCTGCTCGGTCTGGTAGCACTAGCTTACCGTTATCAAACTCAAATTTTCCTACGCCGTAAATGTAGATTCGTCCTTTGAAAAGTCGACTTACATGTTTAGCAATCATACTCGGTGTATAGCGCTTAAACAGTCTCATTCTTAATTATCCTTATATTTACCTAGCCTGCATATTATAGAAAAACTCCGAGATAATAATTGTGATAAGCATGGAGTTATATGCAGTAGCGTTGACGTTAATTAGATATTTGTGCTGTTCTAAGCACTTTCTTCAGTAAATATCTATTTTTACGTGAGCTCCTCCCCAAAATAATACTGAGTAGTGAACTGCCGTGAACTTTTCTGTTCAGTATTAAGCAGTGATAATGTTACAAGTATAAGAATAGGCGGGATTTTTTTGTTTGTGTAATCAAATTGTAAATTTCGGACAAAAAAAAGCCCGTCTAAAACGGGCGAATAGTCACAGATGCATTACACAAAAGTGGATACTGATGTTACTCAGTGGATTCACTTGCACTGATTTGCTTAATAGCTAGTCAGTAAATTTACAATAACGCAAATTTAACTTTGTGACTACTTATGCTTTTATTTTGAGTAACTATTTATTGATGGTGTGTTCTTCTTATGACGAGGTTCACACTAAAAATGTACTCAATGAAATATTAAAATGAAGTTTGCGAAGCATGATCTAAACGATCATTGACTGATGTCCGCGACGGTCGGTGCACATAGCGCCATAAGATCATTGAGATCCAGCGCAACGCCAGCCATTCGGTCGCCGGAGCTAATGGTTACGGTCGAGTTGTTTTGAATGGAAGGATCAAAAATGATCGGCATGTGTCTCTTGAGAGCGAGCGGACCAACACAACCCACTTTAAAACCGGTGATCGCTTCAACATCAGCGAGCGACACGCAGGTCATTCGACGGCAATTCAGTACCGAGCGTACTTTCTTGGGGTCGACAGAGCGATCGCCAGCAGTACAGGCTAACGCATACTGGTTGCCCATATCCTTGAGCAGGATGCACTTCACCATTTGAGAGGCGTCGATGCCTCGCTCTTGTGCAGTTTCTTCAATGCTGGTGGTTGGCTTGCTTTGCATCAGCAGGCGATAATTCACCTGCTGTTGATCCAGCCATTGTGTAATCTGCGTTTCCACGTGGTTACTCGTCGTCAAGGCTGTACGGCAGTGGCAGGATATTCCATGTTTGATCAGGCTGCGCGGTCAGTCGCAGCTGAACATCGTCATCAAGGTTGTTTGGTAGTACCATCAAACCAATCGCTCGGTTATCAGCAAATTGATAGACGTTTAATAGTCGGCCTGCGCCACGCCAGTTCTCACCCACGCTACGCTCTAGTTCAATTGGGTTCTCTAGAGACAATACTTCTGCTGTCGTTCCTGAAACAATGCGCATCTCACGCTTGTTCATGCCACGGTACTTAGCACGAGCAACCGTTTCTTGACCTGTGTAACAGCCTTTTGAAAAGCTGATACCGCCAATCGCTTGCAGGTTAAGCGCTTGAGGGATGTGCTCGTTTTGCTCTGCTTTCGATAGGTTAGGCTGAGCATCAAGAATTTCATGATATTGCCAAAGTGTTTCTGATACTTTCTCCGCAGCGCTGTTTGATACCAAGGCTTCAGCGGCTTCTTCTGTCACAAGTAGAGCCCAGCGGTTATCTGCAACTTGAACCGCTGTACCACCAGAGATAGCACGCACATTACCTTGGCTTTCTGAAATAGAATCAATGTATTGATTAGCTGACGAACCCATCACACCGATAACAACGTCAGACGTTTGCTCGATATCGACCTTAGAGAACACCGCGTACTTCTTGATTTCAACGAGCTCGACTTCAATCGCTGATTTAGGTTGCATGAGTGCGTAGCCACCGTTGTGGTGGAACAAACGAAAGATACTCCATACCTTTCCTTTTGCATCACAGTGCGCGCCTAATGTGGATTCATCATTAGGAAGAGTGACGACATCGCACGTTACTTGACCCTGTAGGTACGACTTTTTGTCATCGCCTATCATGGTAATTGCACTCCAGTCTGATACGTGTGTCATCATCAGTTCTGGAAGCGATTCATTTTGCGTATGAGCGAGTGGCTGAAATGTGTTTTTCCAATCCATTTTATCTTTCCTAAGAATTTTATTTGGCTCTATGTTAATCCGGTTCTGTTTCTTTGTCAGCCTAGGTTTTTTTGTGAGCTTAGATAGGGACTGTGACTCACATAGTAGTTGCAGGGCGTATGACTTGTTACACTCCGAGAAAGAAAAATTATAGGTGAGGATAGCCAATGTACACTGCAGAGCAGAAAGCACGAATTAAATGGGGTTGCCGTCGCGGCATGTTAGAACTTGATGTAGTCATCATGCCATTTTTCGAAGAGTGTTTTGATTCATTGCAAGAGCAGGAACAGCGCGAGTTTGTTTCTCTATTAGAGTGTGATGATCCAGATTTGTTTACTTGGGTAATGGGCCACGGACGCAGTGAAAACCTAGGCCATGCATCAATGGTTGATAAAATTGTCGCACACAACCTCAGCAAGGTTCGTTAAGCTTCAGCTTAACCCTTCGTATTCCGCATTATTTGCAAAAGGCACTATTTTTGGGTGCCTTTTGTTTTTCATCGTCCTGTCTTCTATTCCACTTGCCGCCAGCCTTTATTGCTTAGCTTTAATGATCCGCTTGTTCAGAAACAATCATGTGATTCTAAATAGTGTCTATGGGCGTTTTGATTACAGAGAGGATGGTGATATTCGACTCAATGACCGAACTTACCGACTCAAGTCCGTTGATAAGATCTGGGCGCAGTTCTTCGTTAAATTGCAGTTTGAATGTGGGCACTCGGTACTGCTTTGGCGGGACAGCTGTTGCGAGCGAGAATATCGCCATTTTCTGGCGAACTTACAACGAGCGCGCTAGAGAAGCCAAACTATTCGATGAAAGAAAGTATTAGATAAAAGAAAGCGTTAGACAAAAGAAAAGGGAGCTCTCGGCTCCCTTTCGTTTAATCATTTTCCGCTGACGGCTAATTCGCTAAGCACGTTTAACCAATTATTATGATTGGCGTTTCTCTGGCGTCAGAATCGTTGGGCCACTGTCTTCTGCAAGTTCAGGGTAATCCAACGTGTAGTGGAGGCCGCGGCTCTCTTTACGTTGCATTGCACAACGAACCATTAGCTCTGCCACTTGTAGCAAGTTACGCAGTTCTAATAGGTTATTCGAAACCTTGAAGTAGCTGTAGTACTCATGAGTTTCTTGTTGCAGCATCTGAATGCGACGCAATGCTCGCTCTAGTCGTTTATCCGTTCGAACAATGCCCATGTAATCCCACATGAATAGGCGCAGTTCGTGCCAGTTGTGTTGAATGATAACTTCTTCATCACTGTTGGTGACCTGGCTTTCATCCCATGCTGGCAGTTCAGCGCACAGTTGAGATTGGTCGATGTTCTCAACGATATCTTTTGCTGCTGCCCATGCGTAAACCACACACTCAAGCAGTGAGTTAGAAGCCATTCGGTTTGCACCGTGTAAGCCGGTGTAGCTCACTTCGCCAATCGCATACAAGTTCGTTAGGTCGGTTTGACCCTGCTTATTCACCATGACACCACCACACGTGTAGTGAGCGGCTGGTACGATAGGGATCGGCTCTTTGGTCATGTCGATGCCCAAGTCCATCAAGCGAGTATGGATCATCGGGAAGTGCGCTGTGATGAATTCTTCAGGCTTGTGGCTGATATCAACATACATACAGTCGGCACCTAAGCGCTTCATTTCGAAGTCAATTGCACGAGCAACCACATCACGTGGCGCCAGTTCACCGCGCTCATCGAAGTCCTTCATAAAGCGAGAACCATCTGGACGACGCAAGTAAGCACCTTCACCACGCAGTGCTTCCGTTAGTAGGAAGTTACGCGCTTCTGGGTGGAATAAACAAGTTGGGTGGAACTGGTTGAACTCAAGGTTTGCCACACGACAACCCGCACGCCAAGCGATAGCAATACCATCACCTGAAGAAACATCTGGGTTAGAGGTGTATTGGTAAACCTTTGAAGCGCCGCCTGTTGCTAATACAACAAACTTAGCGCGCACGGTTTCAACATGTTCTTGGTTACGGTTCCAAATGTAGGCACCGATCACCTTGTCTTTTGAACCACCAATCTTATCTTCCGTGATCAAATCCAGCGCATTGTGGCGCTCGAAGATCTCGATATTTGGGTGGTTGTTGACGTTATCTTGTAGTGAGGTTTGCATCGCCATGCCAGTTGCATCGGCAGCGTGCAGAATTCTGCGGTGACTGTGGCCACCCTCACGAGTGAGGTGATATTTTGGTTGGCCTTCTGTGCTGTTCTCATCTTTATCAAATGGAACACCACCATCAATCAGCCATTGCACACACTCTTTCGCATTTTCAGCAATGAATTGAACTGTATCTTCTTCGCATAACCCAGCCCCAGCGATTTGAGTATCCTCTACATGAGACTCAATACTGTCCGACTCATCGAACACCGCGGCGATACCACCTTGTGCGTAATACGTCGATCCTTCGCTGCGTGGTCCTTTGCTTAATACAATTACTTTTGCATGTTCTGCTACGCGTAAGGCTAATGACAAGCCTGCCGCACCACTTCCTACCACTAATACATCACACTGATGTTCACGGTTTGCGTTCATAAAACTTATTAAATCCCGGGCTATAGTCGAGTTGTCCACTCTCAATTGACTTTGTCTTGTTTTAGGAGTTTGGCTAAGACTGTTATAATCTCTCCAGAGTCATCCTTAAACGCTATGCAAAATCAATATATAGACAGCTATCTAGAAATATTTAATTGCTCAATACCATTGCTTTTGCTCAAGTTTCCCCAAATTGATAGGGATAGCTATTTTTATTACATCACATTGTGAAACAATAATGGCAAATAATTTTAAGAAAGTTGGAACTTTCGGTATTTGGCTTAGTCACAATAGTGCTCTTGTAGACGGTGGTGTCAATACTACATTTCGCATAATTAGTACCCATATCTGTGAAGGTGAGGGTTATAACAATAGGAGTACCCGCTCGAATGAACGAGCAGCTAACCGATCAAGTGTTGATTGAGCGAGTTCAGAGTGGAGATAAGCAGGCATTTAACTTACTAGTGGTTAAGTATCAAAACAAAGTTTGTAATCTTATCTCTCGATACGTGAATAATTCCGGTGATGTACCTGATGTAGCACAAGAAGCTTTTATTAAAGCTTACCGCGCGATACCTAACTTTCGTGGCGAGAGTGCCTTCTATACATGGTTATACCGAATTGCCGTGAACACTGCTAAAAATCATATCGTTGCCCAAAGCCGTAGGCCGCCAGCAACCGATGTAGATGCAGAAGATGCAGAATATTACGAAACAGGCAGCGCGTTAAAAGAAATATCGAACCCTGAGAACTTAACGCTGTCTAAAGAATTGAAACAAATTGTTTTTGGAGCGATTGAAGCGCTACCAGAAGACTTAAAAACTGCAATGACGTTGCGAGAGCTCGAAGGTTTGAGCTACGAAGAGATTGCAGAAGTAATGGATTGCCCTGTAGGAACCGTACGTTCGCGTATTTTCCGAGCTCGTGAAGCGGTGGAAAAGAAAATCAAACCTCTTTTGCAACGCTAGAACTTGTAATAATTATGGTGAAAATAATGGCTGATAAAGAAAAGCTTTCGGCACTCATGGATGGTGAAACGATCGTTAAAGCTCTCATTGTAGATCTAGAATCTGATCAAGAAAGCATGGATACTTGGCAGAGTTACCATTTAATTGGTGATGTTATGCGTGGGGATTCGCCAGAAACTCCAGAGTGGAACATTGCTAATAGTGTAGCGGCAGCGCTTGAGAACGAGCCTGCACATGGTTCAATGTCGAACCTGCACCAAGTGAATGTTGAACCTACTGTTGCTCCAATTGAAGAGCAACCTAAACCTCAGCAAGCGAAGCGTCAGCTTCCGGCGTGGTTACAACAGTTTGGACAAGTTGCCGTGGCAGCGTGTGTTTCATTAGCCGTTGTATTAGGTGTTCAACAATATGGTGGTAGCGACCCTGCAGCACCAGAGCAGTTGCCTGTACTCCAGACGATTCCATTTGCCGGTTCTGCGGAACCAGTAAGTTTAACGCGTGACTCTGTTGAGAAACCAGCATCTGAAGCTAACTTGCAAGAGCAGCGCAAACGCGTTCATGCATTGTTAGAAGATTATGAGCTGCAGCTAAGATTAAACAGTGATGCATCGCCAATGCAAGATGCACATCTAGAATCGGACATTGAATGAAGAAAATCCTGGTCAGTGCACTGACACTGTTCAGCTTGATGTCTCCAACAGCCTTTGCAGAGGAAACCACTGCAAAGGCCTTGTTGCATCAAATGAACGAGGCCAGTCAGCATCTAAATTACGAACTCTCCTACATTTTGATAAAGAAGAGCAGTATTGAGCCTCTTGTTTATCGCCATGCGGTTAACGACGACCAACAACTTGCACACCTTGTTTATCTAAGCGGCCCTGTTCGTGAAGTCATTCGACGTGGCAACGAAGTTAGCTACATCGAGCCGGGTACAGAGCCATTTACGATTCAGTCAGGCAGCATGGTTGCGCCTGTTATTCCGATGATTAATCGAGATATCGAATCTCTGAATCAGTACTACGACTTTGTGAAAGTTGGTCGCTCTCGTGAAGCAGGTAGCACCACTCAAGTGCTGCGTGTCGTGCCGAAAGATGGCCTTCGCTACTCTTACGTGGTTTGGGTAGACGAAAAAACGAATCTTCCTTTGCGTGCCGACCTTTTGGATCGTGATGGCGAAGTGCTTGAACAGTACCGCACTATCTCTTACGTGGTGAACGATAAGATTGCTGAGGCTATGGGTGGCTTGAGCCAAGCTCAATTGCCGAAAGTTTTATCATTACCGGAAGGCTTAGTGAGTGAAACTAACTGGCAAGCGTCGTGGATTCCTGAAGGGTTTAAATCAAAAGAGCTTAGCCGCTATCAAATGGCTGCGACCGATAAAATGGTTGAAAGTCAGCTTTTCAGTGATGGACTGTTTAACTTTTCGGTTTATATCGCGGAAAAAGATGAGCATTCATTGAAAGGGCAGCTGGTGCGTCAAGGGCGTAGAACCTTGCACAGCTTAGTGATTGGCGATAAAGAGATCTCTGTGGTTGGTGACATTCCGCCGGCAACTGCAAAACGTATTGCTCAGTCAGTTACATTTAATAAATCGGTACAAGCGCAATGATGACCGCGCTGGCGACCGTTAGCTCGGTTGAACAAAAAGGTAAGCAATACTTTGTTCAATTGAGCTGCGAACAACAAACCAGTTGTAGCAGCTGTTCTTCTCAAAAAAACTGCGGTACGGGTATTGTGACCAAGGCTGTTGGCAATAAATCTTTGTTTTGGCAGCTTAAAACCAAAAGCTTAGTCAAAGCTGGACAAATCGTAGAAATTGGCTTTCCAGAAAAAAGCCTACTTCAGTCGGCGGCGATTGTTTATCTCATCCCACTTTTCATGTTGATGATTGGTGCTGGTTTTGGGCAACTCTTGTTACAACCCTTACTCCAGGGGGGCGAGGGCATTGTTATCTTAAGTGCAGCACTGTTTACTGCTGGTGGGATTGCCTTAGCGAAGCGGTTAGCCAAACCCATGGAAGACAAATCCAAGCAAGAAGTCGTCTTGATTCGAATCCTAGGTGAGTCTCTCGTCTAATTTATGATGCTTCTTGCCCTTAAATTGGGTAGAATCTGCCAACTTGATTGAAATGCCGCCACCAATGCTGACTGTAGATTGGACGCGTCGCGGCTTTCTTATTATCCCTATTCAAAGAGTTTAGTCACACCAAGCCTATGAAGCACATTCGTAATTTTTCGATTATCGCCCACATCGACCACGGTAAGTCGACCCTTTCTGACCGCTTAATCCAAGTTTGTGGAGGATTAAGTGAACGTGAGATGGCAGCTCAAGTCCTCGATTCTATGGATATAGAACGCGAGCGTGGTATTACAATTAAAGCGCAGAGTGTGACTTTAGATTACAAAGCTAAAGATGGTGAAACTTACCAACTTAACTTTATCGACACTCCTGGACACGTAGACTTCTCTTACGAAGTATCTCGTTCTCTAGCGGCTTGTGAAGGCGCACTACTTGTAGTGGATGCTGGCCAAGGTGTTGAAGCACAAACTCTAGCAAACTGTTACACAGCAATCGAAATGGAACTGGAAGTAGTGCCAATCTTGAACAAGATTGACCTACCAGCTGCTGAACCAGAACGTGTTGCTGAAGAAATCGAAGAGATCGTTGGCATCGATGCGATGGAAGCGACTCGCTGTTCTGCGAAAACAGGTTTGGGTGTTGATGATGTTCTAGAAAACATCGTGACGGCAATCCCGCCACCGGAAGGTGATCCTGAAGCGCCTCTACAAGCGTTGATCATTGACTCTTGGTTCGATAACTACCTTGGCGTAGTTTCTTTGGTTCGTATCAAAAACGGTAAGCTGAAGAAGAACGATAAGATCAAAGTAATGTCGACAGACCAAGTATGGGGTGTTGACCGTCTAGGTATCTTCACGCCTAAGCAAATCGATACTACAGAGCTAAATACTGGCGAAGTAGGTTGGGTTGTTTGTGGTATTAAAGACATCCTAGGTGCACCGGTTGGTGATACGTTGACGCTTGCAAAAGGCGGCAGCACTGAACGTCTACCTGGTTTCCAAAAAGTGAAGCCTCAGGTATACGCTGGTCTATTCCCTGTATCATCTGATGACTACGAAAACTTCCGTGACGCGTTAGGCAAATTAAGCCTGAACGATGCATCACTGTTCTTTGAACCAGAAAGTTCAGCAGCACTTGGTTTTGGTTTCCGTTGTGGCTTCTTAGGAATGCTTCACATGGAGATCATCCAAGAGCGTCTAGAGCGTGAATACGACCTAGACCTAATCACAACTGCTCCAACAGTAGTGTATGAAGTTGTAAAAACAGATAAAACGGTTCTTTACGTTGATAGCCCGGCTAAACTGCCAGCGGTTAATGACCTAGAAGAAATTCGTGAGCCAATTGCACGCTGTAATATTCTGGTACCTTCGGATTACCTAGGTAACGTAATCACACTGTGTGTTGAGAAGCGTGGCGTACAAGTAGACATGGTCTACCACGGTAACCAAGTTGCTGTGACGTACGATCTTCCTATGGCAGAAGTAGTTCTAGACTTCTTCGACCGTCTGAAGTCAACGTCTCGCGGCTATGCATCATTGGATTACAACTTCCAACGTTACGAGCCATCAAACATGGTACGTGTAGACGTACTGCTGAATGGCGAAACAGTTGATGCACTAGCTATCATTACGCACAAAGATATTGCTCAGTCTCGTGGTCGTCTACTGGTAGAGAAGATGAAAGAATTCATCCCTCGTCAGATGTTCGATATCGCGATTCAAGCAGCGATTGGTAACCACATCATTGCTCGTTCTACAGTGAAACAACTGCGTAAGAACGTAATCGCAAAATGTTATGGTGGTGATATCAGTCGTAAGAAGAAACTTCTTAAGAAACAAAAAGAAGGTAAGAAGCGTATGAAGCAGATCGGTAACGTTGAACTGCCTCAAGAAGCTTTCCTTGCAATCCTTCATGTTGGAAAAGACTAACTTTATCCAGCATTAAACGAATAATTTAGAGTGAAAGAGTAGCTCGCTACTCTTTCACTTTCGTTATTTTTAAAGAAATGAAATTTAAGGGATATCAATGGCTAACACATTTTCGCTTATCTTAGTGATCGTAACTCTAGTAACCGGCATTGTATGGGCGTTGGAAAAGTTTGTGTGGGCGAAGAAGCGCCAGCAAAAGCTTGCTGACGTTGAAGCACAATCGAATGGCCTAGACGCTGAAATCAGCGCAAAAGTTACGGCTCAGCCTTGGTGGGTTGAGAACAGTGTGTCCATTTTCCCGGTAATTGCATTTGTTTTGATCTTGCGTTCATTCATCTATGAACCGTTTCAAATCCCTTCTGGCTCGATGATGCCAACCCTTTTGGTTGGTGATTTCATCTTGGTAGAGAAGTACGCGTACGGTCTGAAAGACCCAGTATGGCGAACTCAATTGGTAGAAACAGGCAAACCAGAACGCGGTGACTCAATCGTATTTAAGTATCCACCTCAGCCGAACATTGACTACATTAAGCGTGTTGTCGGTATGCCAGGTGATACGATTCGCTACAGCAGTCGTAAAGAGATCTGTATTCAGGCGAAGGGTACAAGTAGCTGTGAACCAGTGAAACTAAGTAACGTTGAAGAAAGTCAATTTATTCAAGATGGTGTGCCTCTGATTCAGCTGAACGAACAGCTTGGAGACGTAGAGCACCAGATTTTAGTTAACCCATTACGTCGTGATCGTGTGCAAGCATATCAGCCTCGCAATGGAGTTAATGAATGGGTCGTTCCAGAAGGCCAGTACTTTGTGATGGGTGATAACCGTGACAACAGTGCCGATAGCCGTTACTGGGGCTTTGTCCCTGAAGCAAACCTTGTTGGTAAGGCTGTTGCTATTTGGATCAGCTTCGAATTCGAACGCGGTTCAGACGGTATACTTCCAACATGGATTCCTACTGGTGTGCGTTTTAATCGCATCGGTGGGATTCATTAATCGATCACATAACACATCGAGAGAGCATGAATTCTCCAATTGATAAACTAGAGAGAAAGATTGGCTATCAGTTTAATGATGCCGATCTTATCCACTTGGCGCTGACTCACCGCAGCGCCGCAGGTAAACATAACGAACGTCTTGAGTTTCTGGGCGATTCAATTTTAAGTTTTGTTATCGCTGATGATCTTTACCACCGTTTTCCTAAGGTAAACGAAGGTGATATGAGCCGCATGCGCGCAACATTAGTACGTGGTCATACATTGGCAGAACTAGGTCGTGAATTCGAACTAGGAGATTACTTAAAATTAGGTCCAGGTGAGTTGAAGAGTGGCGGTTTCCGTCGTGATTCTATTCTAGCGGATGCGGTTGAAGCGGTCATCGGCGCTGTCTATTTAGATAGTGATACCGAGACGGTTCGCGGCATTATTTTAAGCTGGTACCAATCTCGCCTAGATGCTATTCAGCCTGGAGTATCTCAAAAAGATCCGAAAACTCGCCTACAAGAGTTTTTGCAAGGTCGAAGAAATCCTCTACCTGTCTACACAGTGACTAATATTAAAGGTGAAGCACACAACCAAGAGTTTACGGTTGAGTGTGAAGTGGCAGGTGTGGATAAACCTGTTATCGGTAAAGGCACTAGCCGCCGCAAGGCAGAACAAGCGGCTGCTGAAACAGCATTAGAGCAACTAAGCAATGTCTGATAACAACCAAGATTTCGATATCGATGCATTCTTTTCATCTGATAGCAAAAAAACAGGCCTACCGGAAAACCAACACTGTGGCTTCATCGCTATTGTCGGTCGCCCAAATGTAGGTAAGTCGACGCTTCTGAACCATATTCTGGGTCAGAAGATTTCTATTACATCACGTAAACCACAGACGACACGTCACCGTATTATGGGCGTTGAAACTGAGGGTGATTACCAAGCGATCTTTGTTGATACTCCTGGACTTCATATTGAAGAAAAGCGTGCCATCAACCGCTTGATGAACCGTGCGGCGAACAGCTCATTGAGTGATGTAAACCTAGTATTCTTCCTTGTCGATGGTACTCACTGGACTGACGACGATGAGATGGTTCTGAACAAACTGAAGAAGACTGACTTCCCAGTTGTACTTTGCATCAACAAAGTAGATAACGTTCAAGACCGTACTAACGTGATGCAGCACATGATGGAAGTCTCTAAGAAGATGGACTTCATTGATGTAGTGCCAATCTCAGCGAAGCAAGGTAAAAATATTGATGTACTGCGTAAGCACGTACGTGAACATTTACCTAAAGCGACACACCACTTCCCTGAAGAATACGTGACTGATCGCTCGCAACGTTTTATGGCCTCTGAAATTATCCGTGAAAAGCTGATGCGCTTTACGGGTGACGAGCTACCTTACTCGGTAACGGTTGAAATCGAACGTTTCGATTACAACCCAGATAACGATGGCTTCCACATCAATGCACTGATTCTTGTTGAGCGTACAGGCCAGAAGAAAATGGTGATTGGTAAAGCGGGCGAGAAGATCAAAACGATTGGTCGTGAAGCGCGTATCGATATGGAAGAGCTATTCGGCCGTAAGGTTTACCTAGAGACTTGGGTCAAGGTTAAATCTGGCTGGGCTGATGATGAGCGTGCACTTCGCTCGTTAGGCTACATCGACGATCTATAATATATTGAACGTCACTTTCTGAGATTAAGAAAGTTGAACTGAAGATAAACCCAAGAGAGAGTGCGAACTCTCTCTTTTTGTATCTGTAATAAGGGTAAGTGATTGAGCGAAGGGTTACAGCGATGCTTTGTGTTGCACCGTCGACCATACAGTGAGTCGAGCCTGATCTTGGACGTCTTCAGCGAAGAGTTCGGTCGGGTGACGTTGATGTCTAAAGGCGCTCGCAGCAAGCGTTCCAATTTGAAAGGTGCATTACAACCTTTTACGCCGCTATTGCTTAAGTGGTCTGGTAATGGTTCGATGAAAACCTTACGCCAAGCTGAACCCATCAGCTTGGGGCTCCCTCTCGCCGGTATTAATCTGTATTCAGGCATGTACGTGAACGAGCTTATCGGTCGGGTATTGATGGCGGAAGTACCGATGCCTGCACTTTTTCACGACTATCTTCATGCTTTAACAGAGCTGGCGCATAATGATAATCCTGAGCCAGCACTGCGTCGCTTTGAGCTGGCTCTATTATCTGCTATGGGTTACGGCGTCGACTTTTTACACTGCGCGGGCACTGGCGAAGCGATTGATCCGAGCATGACTTATCGCTATCGAGAGCAGAAAGGTTTCATCGCTTCAGTACGTCGAGATAACCTGACTTTTATGGGCGATGAACTTATTGCAATCAGCGAACGTAGGTTTATCACTAAAGAGCAGTTAAAAGCGGCAAAACGCTTTACACGCATAGCCTTAAAGCCGTATCTTGGCGGCAAACCATTAAAAAGTAGAGAGCTATTTATGCCAACAATAGCCCTCTCCAGAGCACGGAGTATTGGAAAATGAGCTCAATCCTTTTAGGCGTTAATATCGACCATATTGCAACACTACGTAATGCACGTGGTACTAAATACCCAGATCCAGTACACGCAGCTGAAATCGCTGAACGTGCTGGTGCAGATGGCATTACTATTCACCTGCGTGAAGACCGTCGTCACATCGTTGATCGCGATGTGCGTATTCTGGCTGAAACACTTCAAACTCGCATGAACTTGGAGATGGCCGTAACGGACGAGATGGTTCAAATTGCACTCGATACTAATCCTGAGTTTGTTTGTCTGGTTCCTGAAAAACGTGAAGAGCTAACCACTGAAGGTGGCTTGGACGTAGTTGGTCAACTAGAGAAGATCAAAGCGGCGACACAAAAACTGTCTGCAGCAGGTATCAAGGTATCTCTGTTTATCGATGCTGACCGTGAGCAAATCGATGCTGCAAAAGCGTGTGGCGCACCGTTCATTGAACTGCACACGGGTCACTATGCTGATGCTAAGACAGAAGAAGATCAACAAGACGAGCTTAAGAAGATCGCAGCAGGCGCAAGCTATGCAGATGACTTAGGTATCACAGTCAATGCGGGTCATGGTCTGACTTACCACAACGTAGCACCGATTGCGGCACTTCCAGAGATCTACGAGCTGAACATCGGTCACTCGATCATGGGACGTGCAGTGTTTGATGGCTTAAACAAAGCCGTTGCAGACATGAAAGCAATCATGGAAACAGCACGTAACAACGCTTAGTTCGGCAAGTCGTCGGCACTAAGCGATGTACAGTTAATCATTAGACAGAAGTTAAGTAGTAGAGGAAACATGGCAGTTGTTGGATTAGGTACAGATATCGCAGAAATCGAACGTGTCGAGAAGGCGCTGTCGCGAAGTGGCGACGCTTTTGCTCAGCGTATTTTGACGGATTCTGAGTTTGAAGTATTCCAACAGTTGAAGCAAAAAGGCCGTTACCTTGCAAAACGTTTTGCTGCTAAAGAAGCTGCATCTAAGGCGTTAGGTACGGGGATTGCGCTGGGTGTTACCTTCCACGACTTTGAGATTTCAAACGATGAGCATGGTAAGCCAGTATTGAGCTTACACAAGAAAGCGCGTGAAATCGCAGAGGCGAATGGCACAACATCGATTCATCTGACTATCTCGGATGAGCGTCACTACGCTGTGGCAACGGTGTTACTCGAATCGTAAACAGATTATCGCGACTTTATATCTAGTGCTCTTGGCTCTAGACAGAAAAAAGCAGAGCTCATGAGCTCTGCTTTTTTATTGGCGGGTAAACCCTCTAAAGAATACTAGTGAGTAACAAGTACCCGCTAGGCCTTCGCCTGTTTCAAGTAGTGAATCGCGGTTGCTTGAACCTTATCTAATTCATCCTGAAGCTCGAAAAGCTCAGGTTCAATGTCTTCAACAGAAGTACCTGAACGCAGCTCTTTCTCTATTGTCGCACATACCGATTTTAGCCTTGGTACGCCGCTGTACGAGCTGCTGCCATGCATCTTGTGAATGATGTGTATCAGCTCTTCAACTGGATAGTCACTGTCTTCTATCGCTTTGTCTGCTGCCTCATACACCTCTGGAATAAAGTCGACGAGCATTTGCAGCATATCGCGTGCGAGGTCTTCTTTATTGGCGGCTTGTTTCATCGCAGCTTGCCAATCAATGATGATGTTTGTGTGCACGCTGGCTTCAGTTTCTGACACCGGACCGTTGTCGACTTCAGCGGAGACCGCTGGGTGGTCTGGATCTATTTTTTCGATGTGCTCAACCTCAGAGGTCGGGCTCCAATGAATCAGAACCTGCTGTAAAACATGCTCTTCAATCGGTTTGGTTAGGTAGTCATCCATGCCCGCTTCAAGCAGTCGATCACGCTCGCCAATCATTGCATGTGCGGTCACGGCAATCACTGGAGTGTTCGCATTGTTCGCCAGTTTTTTGATGTTCTGACAAGCGGTTACACCGTCCATCTGTGGCATTTGAATATCCATGAAGATGATATCAAATGGCGTCTCTGTCGCTTTGTCTATCGCCTGCTGACCACTGGTACAACTGATGACGGTTTCTACACGCTCTTTAAGCAGCGCGGTAATCAACTTAAGGTTGGCTGGGTTGTCGTCTACTGCCATCACAGTAAGCGGTAACTTCTCTTCAGAATGCGTTTCAATCGCTGGTGCAATCAAGGTAGGTGCCTGATTCGATACCAGAGTTTGCAGCAACTTCTTACGAGAAAGAGGCTTGGTGATGCACTGAACATCGACCTCTTTCATTAGTTGCTCACCCAACGCTAGCTCGGTACTTGGTGTACCAATAATCACGTTTTGAGCAATCTTCTTCGCACCGATCGCCCAACCACTCACAGTATCAAATTGATACTCTTGGTTGGCGGCTAGGTTAAGCAGAACGTAGTCATACGAGGTCGTCTCATCTGGCATCACCGAACGATACGTTACCACTAAGCCTTCTTGGGTTAGGATTTGCTGAGTAATCGATGCCGCTTGCATGTTTGGCTCGATAAGCAGCAGTTGTTTGTCTTGCAGACACTGCGTCTCAATCAGCTCTGTCATCGGCATATCAGTCGTTGATAGTCTCAAGGTGAACCAGAAGGTAGAGCCTTGGTGAAGACGACTGGTTAGGCTGATCTCTCCGCCCATTTGGCTGACCAGTTTTTGGGTGATAACCAGACCTAAGCCTGTACCACCATAGCGACGAGAGATACTTGCATCGGCTTGGCTGAAGGCTTGGAACAGCTGAGCTTGTTGACGCTCCGAGATACCAATACCCGTATCGCGAACCATGAACTGCAGCTCGATGTTGTCTTCGCTTTGTGAACGCAGCTCAACGCTGATATCAATATTGCCGCGCTCGGTAAACTTGATTGAGTTACCCACTAGGTTGGTTAGGATCTGCTGAATACGCAGTGGATCGCCCACCACACCTGGCGGTACTTTAGGGTCGATCTTCAGTGTCAGTTCTAGGCCTTTCTCATGAGCGTTGGTTGCTTGAAGGTTTACTACCTCTTCAAGGCTGGCTTGGAATTCAAATGGGATGTTCTCTAGGGCTAATTTACCGGCTTCAAGTTTCGAGAAGTCCAAGATATCGTTGATGATGCTAAGCAGGTTGTTTGCCGAGCGTTCAATGGTTTGCAGGTAATCGGTTTGACTGTTCGATAGGTGAGTCTTGAGCATTTGACGAGTAAAGCCAATCACACCGTTCAGCGGCGTTCTCAATTCGTGAGACATATTCGCTAAGAACTCAGACTTAACACGAGCCGCTTCTTGAGCGCGTTTCTTCGCGATGTCTAACTCAACGTTTTGAATCTCAAGCTGTTCAAGAGTTTCACGCAAATCTGATGTGGCCTGGTCGATACTGTGCTGCATCTCGACGTGATACTCTGATAGCGATACCGCCATCGCATTGATACCGTTTTTCAGCGAGTCTAGCTCACCATGCATCTTACCTTCGATACGCACATCTAGGTGACCTCGACGAATTCGGTCGACCATGTTTTTCATGTGTGTGATCGGTTGAGTGACATCGTGCATTAAGCGGAACGCAAACACACCCGATAAACCAAGCCCGAGAATCAACACTAAGAATGCAGAGAACACTTCTTGATATTGCTGCAATCGAAGTGATGAAAGATCTAATTCAATCGCAATGTAGCCGATCGCTTGATTAGCTTGAGACTGACCGTTGGCTGAATTGATGTACTGGCCTTCGGCGATGATAGGTGTCCGCAGGATCAGCGTATTATCGAGAAGGTTCGATGAGCTTAAATGCGGGATCGGTTTATCTTTGGGGTAGGTCAGGCTTTCAAAATCGGGGTGGAAGTTTGAGGTTACAAACAACTCATGACGCTCATCAAACACCGCGATACTGCGCACTAGCTTAGAATTCTTTCGATGCGCATAGCTAATAAGCTGACGAACAGACTCTCGACTTTCGAGCTTCATGCCTGATTCACTCGCAATCGCAAGTGGCTCAATGATGCTAGTACCAGTGTTAACCACTTGACCTTCAAGGTCTTGATAGCGGTTAAATGAGAAAAATGCACTCAATAGCAACCCAATAATCAGGGTTGGAGCTAGAGTTAAGGTAATTACACGGGCTCTTAAGCCATATCTGGTCATGTTCTTTAATTACATCGAGGTCTGGATATGGGAAAATAACGCACACAATGGCGGTTAAGTGAACGGTAAGCTTAATCAAAGCCGTGACGTTCGACAATGATTCCAAGACATAATAGTGAGTCCTGGATACCAATTACTTATTAAAAGATACATTAGGCACAAGCAATGGCACGTTTTTTCCAACCAAAAAAGAAAACTCAACTCGAGACCAAGCATCAATCGGTTTTGGTTGAACGAATGGATCACAATGGCGCTGGCATCGCTTATCAAAAGAATAAACCGGTTTTCATTGATGGCGCATTGCCCGGTGAGCAGGTGGTTATTCAACTTACTGAGAGCAAAAGTAAGTTTTCGCGAGCTAAACTCATCAAGTTATTGAAGCCGAGCGAGCAGCGTTTAAAGCCGTTTTGTAAGCACTTTAATCAGTGTGGTGGCTGTCACCTTCAACACCTAGGTTACTCTTCTCAGGTTGAGCATAAATCGCAATCTCTGACGCACCTGATGAGCCAATACCAAACGGCGAACACTGAAGTTGCACAACCTATTGTCGGTGATGAAACCGGTTATCGACGTCGCGCACGTATCAGCCTATTTGTTGATAAGAAGACACAACAGCTTCAATTCGGTTTCCGTAAGAAGCAGAGTAAGCAGATTGAAAACATCACCGACTGTGCCGTGCTTGATCCTCGCCTTAATGTGTTGCTGCCAAAACTGAAAAATTTACTGAACACTTTCAACAGCCTTACGTCTTTAGGACACGTTGAATTGGTGTTGGGCGATACTGGCCCTGTTATGGTGCTACGTCACCTTAAGCCTCTGGTTGAAAAAGATGAGCAAGCGCTGATTGCGTTAGCAAAAGAAGAAGGCGCTACGCTGTATTCGATGCCTGAAACCGATAAGTTGGTTCGCTTAGTCGGCGATACACCTTCTTACAGCGAAACTGGCGTGACGTTACCGTTTGAGCCAAACCACTTTATCCAAGTAAACCAGAAAGTGAATCAGCAGATGGTGGCTCAAGCGATTGAGTGGCTAGAGCCTCAAGCGGATGAGCGAGTGCTAGACCTGTTTTGTGGTCTCGGTAACTTTAGTCTGCCTATCGCGCAACAATCGGCGTTTGTGGTTGGTGTAGAAGGCGTTGATGAAATGGTTCAGCAAGCCGCATCTAATGCAGCGTTAAACCAGTTAAGCAATACAGAATTTTACCAAGCTAACCTTGAAGAAGACTTATCTTCACAGCCTTGGGCAAAAGAGAAATTCGATAAAGTATTGCTTGACCCGGCACGTGCGGGAGCGAGTGGGATCGTTGATCAAATTTCAGCGTTAGGAGCGAAGCGTGTGGTTTATGTTTCGTGTAATCCTGCTACTCTAGCTAGAGATTCTGAGAGCTTAGAAAAACAAGGCTATCAATTAGCCAAACTGGGTATGTTGGACATGTTCCCACACACTAGCCATTTAGAATCGATGGCTCTCTTTATCAAGGCTTAAAGGCCCGTAAATAAGGCTTAAAAATGAATGACAAAGGCGCAGGGACACCTGCGCTGATATCAATATGGTCGAACTAACTTGGAACCAGTTAGTCATATTGAATTGGGTATAAAACAGAATAACTAGGAAGGCACGATGGTTGCGGTACGAAGCGCACATTTAAACCCAAGCGAACAGTTTGAGCTAGAAAGTTGGATTGCGTCATTAAAGCAAGACGCAAAAACCTCGAATAAACTGAACAAAGTTTATCGTCACTGTGAAGAGCTATTAAAAGATCACGAGCAAGCATCACTCTTGCTATGGCGTGGACGCGAGATGATTGAAATCTTGGTCACGCTGTCGATGGATCGTGCAACATTAGTCGCAGCACAACTCTTCCCAGTGGTATCAAGTGGCGTTTTTGAACGCGAAGCCTTCGAAGAAAGCTACGGCAAAGAAATCGTTAAGCTGATTGACGGCGTTGAAGAAATGGCGGCCTTGGGCCAGCTAAACGTGACCCTTGAAGGCAGTGCTGCCTCGGGTCAAGTTGATAACGTTCGCCGTATGCTACTGGCGATGGTCGATGATTTCCGCTGCGTAGTCATCAAACTCGCTGAACGAATCTGTAACCTTATTGAGGTGAAAAAGGCACCTGATGCTGTGCGTCGTGCGGCAGCAAAAGAATGTTCTAACATCTATGCACCACTGGCTAACCGTTTAGGTATCGGCCAACTTAAGTGGGAAATCGAAGATTACGCATTCCGCTACCAACAACCAGATACCTACAAGCAGATTGCAAAACAGCTGTCTGAGCGTCGTATCGTTCGTGAACAATACATCACAGATTTCGTTGATGATTTAACCGCAGAAATGCAGCGTTCAAACATCAATGCTGAAGTGAGTGGCCGACCAAAACACATCTACAGTATCTGGCGCAAAATGCAGAAGAAAGGCTTAGCCTTCGATGAGCTTTTTGACGTACGAGCAGTACGTATTATCGCTGACCAGCTGCAAGACTGTTACGCCGGCCTTGGTGTGGTACACACTAAATACAAGCACCTCCCGAGCGAATTTGATGACTATGTGGCGAACCCTAAGCCAAATGGTTACCAGTCGATTCATACCGTAGTACTTGGCCCTGAAGGCAAGACCATTGAGATTCAGATCCGTACTAAGCAAATGCACGAAGACTCTGAGCTTGGTGTGGCGGCGCACTGGAAGTACAAAGAAGGAGCTTCAAGCGGCCGTAGTGGCTACGATGAGAAAATCACTTGGTTGCGTAAACTTATCGACTGGCAAGAAGAGATGTCGGACTCTGGCGAGATGCTGGATGAGGTACGTAGCCAAGTCTTCGATGACCGTGTATACGCATTTACTCCACGTGGTGACGTGGTCGACTTACCAATGGGCGCAACCCCGTTGGATTTCGCCTACCACATCCACTCGATGGTCGGACACCGCTGTATCGGTGCCAAAGTAGCGGGGCGTATCGTACCGTTCACTCATAAACTATCGATGGGCGATCAAGTTGAGATCATCACGCAGAAAGAGCCGAACCCATCTCGTGACTGGTTAAATCCAACCACAGGTTTTGTTCATTCTGGTCGAGCTCGAGCGAAAATCAACGCTTGGTTCCGCGCACAAAGCCGTGAGAAAAACCTAGAAGCGGGTCGTGATATCCTGGAAGTTGAGCTAGCGAAAGTAGGCGCAACCCTAAAAGATGCTGATCAATACGCACTAAAACGCTTTAACGTGAATACGCCAGACGAACTCTATGCAGGTATTGGTAGTGGCGACTTGCGTATTAACCAAGTGGTTAATCACATCAATGCGCTAGTGAATAAGCCAACGGCGGAAGAAGAAGACAAGAAAGCGCTAGAGAAACTGCTTGAGTCGGAAAACAAGCCGGCACAACAGAGTCGTCCGAAGAAAGATGCGGTAGTGGTTGAGGGCGTTGATAACCTAATGACGCACCTAGCGCGTTGCTGTCAGCCAATCCCAGGTGATGTGATTAAAGGTTACATCACTCAAGGTCGTGGTATCTCAGTGCACCGCGCTGACTGTGAACAGCTAGGCGAGCTAAGCGTGCATGCGCCAGAACGTATCATTGATACCGTTTGGGGTAATGGCTTTGTCGGTTCATACATCCTAACGCTGCGTGTTGAAGCGCTAGAACGTAATGGCTTGTTGAAAGACATCACCTCACTGTTCTCGAATGAAAAGATCAGCGTGACCACAATGAAGAGCCGCATCGACTACAAGCGTCAGCTATCGGTAATGGATTTCGATTTGGAAGTGACCAATATTGAAATTCTGAGTCGCGTTACCAGCCGAGTAGAACAAATCAAAGATGTTATGTCAGTCAAAAGGTTGGGGTAGGCCAAAATACTATCCACGTCATTCCCTACAGTGAGGGACGAACGTGATAGGGAATCTCGTAAAGCGATTTGAGATCCCCAACTCGCTCATTCTTCGCTCTTGGGGATGACGGAAAGAATAGAAAGGTGAGTGGTTTTGGCTGCTCGCCTTTTTTAGTTTTAGAAGACGTTATAAATTTAAAAATCAAAGACAGTGAATAGGAAGAAAACGATGAATCACCCGATTGAACAACTTGAACAGATTATGACTAAGCTGCGCGATCCAGAAGGTGGCTGTCCTTGGGATTTGAAACAAAATTTTGAAACAATTGTGCCGCATACTATCGAAGAAACCTACGAGGTGGTGGACGCGATTCACAACAAAGATTGGCCGAACCTACAAGAAGAGTTGGGTGACTTGTTGTTTCAGGTGATCTTCTATAGCCAGTTAGCGAAAGAACAGGGGTTGTTTGAGTTCTCTGATGTGGTTGATGGCATTAACGAAAAGCTAACACGCCGCCATCCGCATGTGTTTTCTGATACCGAGTTTGCGAGCGATGAAGAAATTAATGCCAACTGGGAAGCTGAAAAAGCCAAAGAAAAAGCTCAGGCAGGCAAAACTCAAGAAAGTATTCTAGACTCAATACCAAACTCTCTACCTGCGCTTTCACGTGCTACAAAGATTCAAAAACAGGTAGCGAAATATGGCTTTGATTGGGACTCTATTGGCCCAGTGGCTAATAAGGTTTTAGAGGAAGTCGATGAGGTGCTGGAAGAGGCACTTCAAGTGACGCCAAATGAAGATTTGGTTGAAGAAGAGTTGGGAGACTTGCTGTTTGCGACGGTCAATTTGGTACGACATTTAGGTAAAAACCCAGAATCGGCACTCAATAAAGCCAATCTCAAGTTTTCGCGTCGCTTTAAAGGGGTGGAACAAAAAGTTCGTCAGCAAGATAAAAATTTGACTGACTTTTCACTACAACAGCTTGATTCCATGTGGGATGAAGTCAAAGTGGCGGAGAAAAGATAACCAAAGCTTTTATCATGAATTGATTTGAAGCAAAAAATAAAAAATAGCAGTGTGATAGATTTCACGTTGTGGCGATAAGGGGCTTCTGGTATATTTTCATCCCGTCCAGAAGTAGTCCATTTCCCTCATTCAACCAATTTCAGGTTAAACATGACGACAAATTACATTTTTGTTACTGGCGGGGTTGTATCCTCTCTAGGTAAAGGTATTGCTGCAGCATCTCTTGCAGCTATTTTAGAAGCTCGTGGTCTTAAAGTGACCATGATGAAGCTTGACCCTTACATCAACGTTGATCCAGGCACTATGAGCCCGACTCAGCACGGTGAAGTGTTCGTTACGGAAGATGGCGCTGAAACAGACCTTGACCTTGGTCACTATGAGCGATTCATTCGCACCAAGATGACTAAGCGTAACAACTTCACTGCAGGTCGTGTTTACTCAGACGTACTAGCAAAAGAGCGTCGCGGTGATTACCTAGGTGCAACTATTCAGGTTATCCCACACATCACTAACTCTATCAAAGAGCGTGTAATTTCTGGCGCAGCTGGCCACGATATCGCGATCGTTGAAGTTGGTGGTACGGTTGGTGATATCGAATCTCTACCATTCATGGAAGCGATTCGTCAGCTAGCAGTAGAACTAGGCCGTGAACGCGCAATGTTCATGCACCTTACTCTAGTGCCATACCTAGCAGCTGCGGGCGAAGTGAAAACTAAGCCAACGCAACACTCTGTAAAAGAGCTACTGTCTATTGGTATTCAGCCAGACATCCTAGTTTGTCGTTCAGACCGCAACATTCCTTCGAACGAGCGTAAGAAAATTGCTCTGTTCTGTAATGTGCAAGAAAATGCAGTTATTTCTATGCGCGATGTTGACTCTATCTACAAGATCCCTCAGCTTATTAAAGCTCAAGGTACTGATGAACTTGTATGTAAGCGTTTCGGCATCACAGCTCCAGAAGCAGACCTGTCTGAATGGGAACAAGTAATTTACGAAGAAGCTAACCCAACGGGTGAAGTGACGATTGGTATGGTTGGTAAGTACATTGAACTACCAGACGCATACAAATCAGTAAATGAAGCGCTAAAACACGCGGGCTTGAAAAATCGCCTAAGCGTTAATATTAAATACGTAGATTCACAAGACGTTGAGTCTCGTGGCGTAGAAGTTTTAGAAGGCCTAGATGCAATCCTAGTTCCTGGTGGCTTTGGTGACCGTGGTGTTGAAGGTAAGATTCTTGCTGCTCAATACGCTCGTGAAAACAAAGTACCGTACTTAGGTATCTGTCTAGGTATGCAAGTAGCACTTATCGAGTACGCTCGTAACGTTGCGAAAATGGAAGGGGCACACTCTTCTGAATTCTGTACTGAAACTAAGTACCCAGTTGTTGGTCTTATCACTGAGTGGACTGATGGCGAAGGTAAAGTTGAAGAGCGTACAGAAACATCTGACCTTGGCGGCACAATGCGTCTTGGTTCACAGCTTTGTCACCTAGCGAAAGGGACGAAAGCTTACGAATTATACGGTAGCGCGACGATCCATGAACGTCACCGTCACCGTTACGAAGTGAACAACAATCTTCGTCCACAAATCGAAAAAGCGGGCCTAAAAGTATCGGGTCTATCTGCGGACAAGAAACTGGTTGAAGTTATTGAGAACCCGAACCACCCATGGTTCGTTGCTGCTCAATTCCACCCAGAGTTCACTTCAACACCTCGCGATGGTCACCCATTGTTTGCAGGTTTCGTTAAAGCGGCTGGTGAGTTCCAGCGCGGCGAGTTAGAGAAGTAAAAAGGAATACAGGTAGCTGCGTAAGTTGTGCTGCTACCTTTAAATTTGACATTTATATATTCAACGAGAAGGAAACATTCAATGTCTAAGATCGTTAAAGTTCTAGGTCGTGAAATCATCGATTCACGTGGTAACCCAACTGTAGAAGCTGAAGTACACCTAGAAGGCGGTTTCGTAGGTATGGCTGCTGCTCCATCTGGCGCATCTACTGGTTCTCGCGAAGCTCTTGAGCTACGTGACGGCGACAAATCACGTTTCCTAGGTAAAGGTGTTCTTAAAGCTATTGAAGCTGTAAACGGCCCAATCGCTGAAGCTCTAGTTGGTACTGACGCTAAAGCACAAGCTGACGTTGACCAAATCATGCTTGACCTAGACGGTACTGATAACAAGTCTAAGTTCGGCGCGAACGCTATCCTAGCTGTATCTCTAGCTAACGCAAAAGCTGCTGCTGCTGCGAAAGGCATGCCTCTATACGAGCACATCGCTGAGCTAAACGGTACTGCTGGTCAGTTCTCTATGCCTCTACCAATGATGAACATCATCAACGGTGGTGAGCACGCAGATAACAACGTTGACATCCAAGAGTTCATGATCCAACCAGTTGGCGCTAAAACTCTTAAAGAAGGTCTACGTATCGGCGCTGAAGTATTCCACAACCTAGCTAAAGTTCTTAAGTCTAAAGGCTACAGCACTGCAGTTGGTGATGAAGGTGGTTTCGCTCCTAACCTTAAGTCTAACGCTGAAGCTCTAGAAGTTATCGCAGAAGCTGTTGCAGCTGCTGGTTACGAACTAGGTAAAGACGTTACTCTTGCTATGGACTGTGCAGCATCTGAGTTCTTCGACAAAGAAGCTGGTATCTACAACATGAAGGGCGAAGGTAAAACTTTCACTTCTGAAGAGTTCAACCACTACCTAGCTGAGCTAGCGAACAACTTCCCAATCGTTTCTATTGAAGACGGTCTTGACGAGTCAGATTGGGATGGCTTCAAGCACCAAACTGAACTTCTAGGCAACAAACTTCAAATCGTTGGTGACGATCTGTTCGTTACAAACACTAAGATTCTTGCTGAAGGTATCGAGAAAGGCGTAGCTAACTCTATCCTTATCAAGTTCAACCAAATCGGTTCTCTAACAGAGACTCTAGCTGCTATCAAGATGGCTAAAGACGCTGGCTACACTGCAGTAATCTCTCACCGTTCTGGCGAAACTGAAGATGCAACTATCGCTGATCTAGCGGTAGGTACAGCTGCAGGTCAAATCAAAACTGGTTCTATGAGCCGTTCTGACCGTGTTGCTAAGTACAACCAACTTATCCGTATCGAAGAAGCTCTAGGTTCTAAAGCTCCTTACAACGGTCTTAAAGAAGTTAAAGGTCAATAATTCGTCCTATTTGGCACTGTAGCTGCGTTAACTGCAGAAGATTCACTAAGTCACATAGGAAACTATGCTCCATAGCTGAATCTTCTTTGTTGCCTTGCTACAGCACCAACTAGTTAGAATTATGCACTAATACTTTTGAATGCCTCGCTTATGCGGGGCATTTTTTTGTCTGTAGAAAACTGAATGAAAGAAGCTCTAGGCTCTAAAGCTCCTCCTTGTCACATATAAAGTTCGTCATTCCCTAGACTGACGAAGGAAGGAGTAGGGAATCTCATTGTTTTCCTGACAATGACTCCCCGACTTATTGATTCCCTGACACCACATATCTCGCACCAATAAGCTCATTATGGTATATATGTGCCTTATTCTAGTTCCTTCTTTTTCAACCGGCGAAAGGTGTTATGCGAATTTTTGCTTTAGTACTGCTCATAGTGTTTGGCTGGCTACAACACACACTGTGGCTCGGTAAAAATGGTATCTCTGATTACTACGGTGTGAACAACGAAATCCAAGTTCAACAGCAAGTAAATGAAAAGCTGCATATTCGAAATGCAGAAATGTTTGCTGAAATTGACGATCTACGCCAAGGCTTAGACGCGATAGAAGAACGCGCACGTCATGAACTTGGAATGGTCAAAGAAGGTGAAACGTTTTATCGCATCATTGGTGAGGAATCCCATTAATGTCGACTCAACTTCAAAGCGTGATTGCCGTTGTACCTGCGGCGGGCGTCGGTAGCCGAATGAAGGCAGACCGCCCTAAGCAATATCTCAAGATTCACGGCAAAACAATTTTAGAGCACACCATTGAGAAATTACTGTCTCACCCACAAGTCGCTCAAATTGTCGTTGCGATCAGCGATGATGACCCATACTACCCAGAGCTTGCTCTAAATCAGAACCCACAAGTGATCAGAGTGTCGGGTGGAAGCGAAAGAGCGGACTCCGTACTCTCTGCTTTAGATTACATTGCAGAGCAACAGCTCGGTGAGTGGGTAATGGTTCACGATGCGGCAAGGCCGTGTGTTCAGCTAAGTGATATCGACAAGCTAATTTCCGGCGCGATGAGCCATGATGTGGGCGCTATTTTAGCGGCTCCAGTTCGTGACACGATGAAGCGCGGTGCCCAAGGGCAGATCGAGCATACCGTTGAGCGTGCCGATTTATGGCATGCACTTACGCCGCAAATGTTCAGAGCAAAGCCTCTGTGGAAGGCATTAAGTGAGGCGTTGCAACAAGGCGCTTCAATTACTGATGAAGCCTCAGCCTTTGAATGGAAAGGTTTATCGCCCGCTTTAGTGGCGGGGCGTTCAGATAATTTTAAGATTACTCAGCCTGAAGATTTAGCGCTTGCTGAGTTCTATTTAAGTCAGAATAAGGAATAATGATGATTCGTATTGGCCATGGCTTTGATGTACATAAGTTTGGTGGTGAAGGCCCGGTAATTATTGGTGGCGTGAGCGTCCCTTATGAACAAGGTCTTATTGCACACTCAGACGGTGATGTTGCCCTACATGCGTTATGTGACGCTCTATTGGGTGCGATTGCTGCGGGTGATATTGGTCGTCATTTCCCTGATACCGATGACGAATGGAAAGGTGCGGATAGCCGTGAGCTACTGAAAGATGTTTATCGTCGAGTAAAAGAGCAAGGCTACGTGATTGGTAATGCCGATATTACTATCATGGTGCAAGCACCAAAAATGGCGCCTCATATAGACTCTATGTGCCAAGCTATTGCACAAGACTTAGAAACCAGCATCAGTAATGTGAATGTAAAAGCGACGACCACAGAGCGTTTAGGTTTTACAGGTCGCAAAGAGGGCATCGCATGTGAAGCGGTGGTCCTAATTACCAAAAGTGCGTAAGCACCAACACGAAAAGAACAGCATGTCAGATATTTTATCTTCATTGGCTTATCTAAACGGTAAACCAACTGCGAAAGCAAAACTAAAAGCAAAAGCCGAACACTTTGTCGTTAATGAAGACTTGGGTTTTGAATTTACCGGCGAAGGCGAGCATCTCATGGTTCGCATCCGTAAAACGGGTGAGAACACGAGCTTCGTGGCCAATGAGCTGGCTAAAGCTTGCGGTGTTAAGTCGAAAGACGTGAGCTGGGCGGGTTTGAAAGACCGCCACGCTGTGACAGAGCAGTGGTTGAGTGTACACCTACCAAAAGGTGAGCCTGACTTTTCAGGGTTCTTAGCACAGTACCCAAGCATTGAGATCTTGGCGACAGCAAGACACAACAAAAAGTTACGTCCGGGTGATTTAGTTGGCAACCAATTCGAGCTGACTTTGTCTGAAGTAACAGACTGTGATGATGTCGTAAAACGTTTGGAAAAAGTCGCTCAAGTCGGTGTGCCAAATTACTTCGGTGCTCAGCGTTTTGGTAATGAAGGTAACAACTTATCTGAAGCTCGTCGTTGGGGCCGTGATAACGTTCGTACTCGTAACCAGAATAAGCGCAGCTTGTACCTTTCTGCGGCTCGCTCGTGGATTTACAACCTGATCCTTTCAGACCGTATTGAGCAAGATGCGTTTGCATCAGCATTGGTTGGCGATATCGTGGTGAAAGACGGTGCTCAACTGGCAGTAACAGCAGACAGCATTGAAGCTGTAAACCAAGACATTGCGAACGGTTCTGCTTTGATAACTGTTGCTTTGGCTGGCGATAATGCCTTACCAACGATTGATGAGTCTCAAGCGTTAGAGCAAAAACATCTTGATTCTGAACCTGACCTAATGGCGCTGATTCGCGGTAACCGCATGCGCCATGACCGTCGTGAAGCATCGTTAAAACCAACCGATTTAACTTGGGAAGTGAACGAAGATAATGTCACTCTTAAGTTCTCTCTAGACGCAGGTTGTTTCGCAACCGCTATCGTTCGAGAGTTGGTTGAAGAAGTACACGTAGAGAGAACCTACGAGCAATAACGATTCTGCTTGGAGCTGAGTCACTTGATATTGGAATTTAAGTGACTTGGCTTAGCATGGGAACAAAAGAAAGGATACAAGATGAAGATTTTACTCAGCAATGATGATGGTGTGCACGCTCAAGGTATTCATGAGCTAGCAAATGAATTACGTGATCTTGCTGAAGTTATCATTGTGGCACCTGACCGAAATCGCTCAGGTGCTTCAAATTCATTAACTTTAGAACAACCTTTGCGCGTTCAAGAAATTGCAGAAAATACCTACTCGGTACAAGGCACGCCGACCGACTGTGTGCATTTTGCGTTAAATGAACTGCTCAAGAACGATATGCCCGATCTGGTTTTAACGGGTATTAATCACGGTGCTAACCTTGGTGACGATGTGCTTTATTCAGGCACAGTCGCAGCCGCAATGGAAGGGCATTTCTTAGGCGTTCAATCGGTGGCATTTTCATTGGTGGGTAAAAAACATTTTAAGACAGCGGCAGCGATTGCTCGTCGTATCGTCGAACAACATTTAGTCAACCCAATCCCAACTAATCGCCTGTTAAACGTCAATGTGCCTGATTTGGCTTTAGAACAACTCTCTGGTACTCAAGTTACGCGCCTCGGTGCTCGTCACCATGCCGAAGATATGATTAAGCAAAAAGACCCTCGTGGTCATGATATCTATTGGCTTGGTCCTCCGGGTAAAGAGCAAGATGCTGGCGAAGGTACCGATTTTTACGCAATCGAACATGGCTTTGTATCGGTAACACCGTTACAAGTTGATCTGACGGCGCACGAGTCGTTAGGTGCGATGACAACATGGTTAGGGGAGAAGTAAGTGAGCAATCCACAAGCCGAGCGCTTAGTTACTTTTCTGATTGAAAATGGTATCCGAGACCAAAAGGTTCTTGATGCGATTTACCAACTGCCGAGAGAGAGCTTTTTATCACAGGCGATGTACCATCAAGCTTATGATAATAATGCGCTGCCGATCGGACAGGGGCAAACCATCTCGCAACCATATATTGTTGCTAAAATGACAGAGTTACTTGAGTTACAACAAGATAGCCGCGTTTTGGAGATTGGAACGGGTTCTGGTTACCAAACCGCAGTATTGGCTCAGCTTGTTGATCATGTCTATTCGGTTGAAAGAATAAAGTCGCTACAATGGGATGCTAAGCGTAGGTTGAAGCAACTCGATTTCTACAATATTTCAACTAAGCATGGTGATGGTTGGCAAGGGTGGTCTTCAAAGGCGCCTTTTGATGCGATTATTGTTACCGCTGCTGCAGAGTCGATTCCTCAAGCGCTTCTGCAACAGCTGAAAGATGGTGGTCGTTTACTGATTCCTGTTGGGGATGATGAACAACAACTGTTGAAGATCGTTCGTCACGGCGATGAGTTTTTATCGAGTGTTATCGAGATGGTGAGATTTGTACCTCTTGTTCCTGGTGAGCTAGCTTAATAAAAGACTAATGGTGTAGGTGGATAGAGAGTCGATGCGTTCGAAGTTGTTAAAAGGAAGTACTTTACTGCTTAGCTGTGCCCTTGTTGGGTGTGCAGCGAATTCGCCTGCGCCCGTTTCAAACCTAAACAAGAATTACTCATCGATTGATCGTGGTAGTTATCGTGGCAGTTACTATGAAGTTAAAAAAGGCGACACCCTTTACTTCATTGCTTATGTCACCAATAAAGACGTTAAAGACCTCATCGGTTATAACAAGTTGTCTGCTCCTTACACTATCCACCCAGGGCAGAAGCTTAAGTTATGGCGTCCTAGCTACAACGCGCCAGCGTATGGTAAGTCAACGGTAGCGGCAGCAGCAGTTGCTGCGCCTGTCGCCGCATCCACAACGTCATCTGCGGCAAGTAAACCGAAAACCACACCACAAAAGAGCAAAAACTCTAAACCGGCTCCAGCTCAAACTACCACCAAAGTGGTGAAAAAAGATCCACCAAAGAAGGTTGAACAATCCAAATCAAAGGAGTATGTTGGTTCTAAAGGTAAACAGAATGTTACACCGCCCACCAAACCAACAAGTGATAAAGTATCCAAATGGTTATGGCCAACTAAAGGGAGAGTAATCAAGAGTTTCTCTGTAGGCGAACAAGGAAATAAAGGCATAGACATAGCAGGACAGCGAGGTCAGCCAATAGTATCTACTGCAGGGGGAACGGTTGTTTATTCGGGTAATGCACTACGAGGCTACGGCAATCTAGTGATTGTGAAGCACAATGATAATTACTTAAGTGCATACGCGCACAACGACCGACTATTAGTATCTGAAGGGCAAAGTGTGAAACCAGGGCAGAAGATTGCAACAATGGGAAGCTCTGGAGCCAGCAGTGTTAGGCTGCACTTTGAGATTCGTTACCAAGGTAAGTCCGTTAATCCAAAACGATATTTACCTTAAATACAATATGCAAAAATTACGTATTGTATGGAGTGACATAGTCATTTAGCGACATATGAAGTTGTAATGTCATGCTAATTTCGCCAGGGGGAGGCGTTATGAGTATAAGCAATGCAGTAACCAAAGAAGAGTTCGATCTTGACCAAGCAACCACGGAACCGGAAGCTCTTGGAAAAGCAAAACGAACAGTCACTAAGAAAACCGAAGCGAAAGAAGAAGTTGAAGTTACGTCTAAAAGTTTAGATGCCACTCAACTCTACTTAGGCGAAATTGGTTTCTCACCACTACTAACCGCTGAAGAAGAAGTGCTATATGCACGTCGAGCTCTACGCGGTGATGAAGCAGCACGTAAACGCATGATCGAAAGTAACCTGCGTTTAGTGGTAAAAATTTCACGTCGTTATAGCAACCGCGGCCTTGCACTTCTCGATCTAATCGAAGAAGGCAACCTAGGTTTGATTCGCGCCGTAGAGAAGTTTGATCCAGAGCGTGGCTTCCGCTTCTCAACTTACGCGACATGGTGGATTCGTCAAACCATTGAACGTGCGTTAATGAATCAGACTCGCACTATCCGTTTGCCAATCCATGTTGTGAAAGAGCTGAACATCTACCTACGTACTGCAAGAGAGCTATCACAAAAGCTTGACCATGAACCAACGGCAGAAGAAATTGCTTCTAAGCTAGATAAGCCAGTTGGTGATGTGAGCAAGATGCTTCGTCTAAACGAAAGAGTGAGCTCTGTTGATACGCCAATTGGTGGTGACGGTGAGAAAGCGCTGTTGGATATTATTCCAGACATCAATAATTCAGATCCTGAGGTTTCAACTCAAGATAGCGATATCAAGAACTCGTTGATTTTCTGGCTTGATGAGCTGAATCCTAAGCAGAAAGAGGTGCTTGCGCGTCGCTTTGGACTACTGGGTTATGAACCGTCAACATTAGAAGAAGTGGGCCGCGAAATCAGCCTGACTCGTGAACGTGTTCGTCAAATCCAAGTTGAAGGTCTTCGCCGTCTACGTGAGATTCTTATCAAGCAAGGTCTGAATATGGAAAACCTGTTCAACGTAGAAAACGACTAATTGAACGGATGATGCTTCTCTAAATAGAAGACAAATAAAAACGCTGACTTTAAGTCAGCGTTTTTTTGTTTGTGGCTTTGGTATTTCATGCCGTCTAATCAAAATAGCAGTACGGCCATAACAAGCTACTTGGTAAGAAACTAAAGCAGCTTCTTCAAGCGGTAAAGTTCTTCTAATGCTTGGCGAGGAGTTAGATCATCAGGATCAACATTCGCTAGCGCTTGCTCTACTTCACTCGGTTCTGGGATCAGGCTCAGTTGGTTTGCGATATCGACACCGCTTGGCTTCGATGTTGGCGACTCCATACTTAACGCTTCTAACTGAGTCAGCTTCGCACGAGCATTCTTGATCACTGCTTTCGGTACGCCAGCTAAACCTGCAACCGCTAGACCATAAGATTTACTTGCAGCACCTTCTTGAACTGCGTGCATAAAGGCAATGCTATCACCATGCTCAACCGCATCTAAGTGTACGTTTGCTAAAGTTGGAAGTTGGTTAGGTAGTTCAGTTAGCTCAAAGTAGTGCGTTGCAAACAGTGTCATCGCATTGATTTGATTGGCTAGCCACTCTGCACTTGCCCAAGCCAGAGACAGGCCATCGTAAGTACTGGTACCACGACCGATTTCATCCATTAGCACAAGGCTGTTTGGTGTTGCATTGTGCAGGATATTTGCGGTTTCTGTCATCTCAACCATGAAGGTTGAACGGCCAGAAGCCAAATCATCGGATGCGCCAATACGCGTAAAGATACGGTCGATAGAGCCGATGGTTGCGCTTTCTGCAGGAACATAACAACCGATATGAGCCATCAATGCGATGAGTGCCGTTTGGCGCATGTAGGTCGATTTACCACCCATGTTGGGACCCGTGATGATCAGCATCTTACGTTGATCATTCAGGTCGATAGGGTTAGCAATGAAAGGTTCGTCCATCACTTGTTCAACAACAGGGTGACGACCGGCCTGAATTTGTACGCCAGCAGACTCTGTCATGGTTGGACGACAGTAATCAAGGGTATCTGCACGCTCAGCCAAGTTCTGTAGAACATCAAGCTGAGATACTGAAGAGGCGATATTTTGTAGGCGCTCTAGATACGGCAGTAGTAAGTCAAACAACTCTTCCCACAGCTGTTTCTCGATAGCGAGTGCTTTCGACTTAGAGTTAAGTACTTTGTCTTCGTGCTCTTTTAGCTCAGGAATGATGTAACGCTCAGCATTTTTCAGCGTTTGACGACGAACATAGTGTGGCGGCACAAGATGGCTTTGCCCACGGCTTACTTGAATGAAGAAACCATGTACGTTGTTGTAGCCAACTTTTAGCGTGTCGATGCCATGACGTTCACGCTCTTCTTGCTCAAGCTTATCAAGAAATTCAGTTGCGCCTGCTGCAAGGTCGCGCCATTCGTCTAACTCGGCATTGTAGCCTTCTGCAATCACACCACCGTCACGGATAACCACCGGTGGGTTCTCTTTGATTGCACGTTCAAGCAGCTCAGAAACCTCATCCACAGGAGAAGCATATTGAGCAAGTTGAGTTAGGTATGGGTGCTTCAGTTGCGTCAGTGTTTCAGCAAGCTCTGGCAAATATTCCATTGCTTGGCGAAGACGCGCCATATCGCGAGGGCGAGCAGAGCGAAGTGCTAATCGAGCGAGAATACGTTCGATATCACCAATCTGTTTTAAGGTTGGCTGTAGTTCTGTGAATAGAGCCAAATCTTTCATTTCACCAATTGCATCTAAGCGCTGATCGAGTGCAGATATATTGCGCATTGGTTGATGTAACCAACGCTTAAGCATACGGCTACCCATTGCTGTCGCAGTGTGATCAAGTACTTCGGCAAGGGTGTTATCAGTACCACCCCCAAGATTTTGCGTGATCTCCAAATTACGACGAGTTGCAGCATCAAGGATCACCGAGTGATCTTGTTTATCCATCGTGAGTGAACGGATATGAGGGAGGGCAGTACGTTGGGTATCTTTCACGTATTGGATCAAACAACCAGCCGCACATAGACCCAGTTTCGCGCTTTCTACGCCAAAGCCAACCAGATCGCGAGTACCAAACTGCTTATTCAATTGCTGCTTAGCGGTGTCTAATTCAAATTCCCATACAGGGCGGCGGCGGTTGCCATTACGGCTTGCCATTAAATCGACGGGTTCGAAATCTTCAGGGAACAGCAGCTCACGCGGAGAGGTTCTTTGTAGCTCAGCGGCCATCGCTTCTTCTGTTTCTGGCTCGCAAAGTTGGAATCGGCCAGAGGTAATATCAAGTGTCGCATAACCGAATTTACCGTTGTGGTGATAAATGGCTGCAATTAGGTTATCAACGCGTTCAGAAAGCAAGGCTTCGTCGGTTACGGTACCCGGTGTCACGATACGCACTACTGCGCGCTCAACAGGGCCTTTTGAAAGTGCTGGATTACCAATCTGTTCACAAATTGCTACGGACTCACCAAGTTGCACTAACTTTGCAAGGTATCCTTCAACCGCATGGTATGGAACACCTGCCATCGGAATCGGTTCACCATTTGATGAGCCACGCTTAGTCAGTGAAATATCGAGGAGTTGAGAGGCTTTTTTAGCGTCATCGTAGAAAAGCTCGTAGAAATCGCCCATGCGGTAGAACAGCAGAATTTCTGGGTTTTCTGCTTTCAGTTTTAGATACTGCTGCATCATGGGAGTATGTTTTTGATCGGCTTTCACAGTTAACTTCTTTCGTTTATTTCTATTGCGGCTTAGGATACGTGAAAGCGTTTCGTGCGAAAAGCGGCTGATGCGAAAAGATGCGAATCCAAATGATATGACAGTAAATAAAGGGAAGCAGATGATGCAGATGACTCAAGACCTTAGTGAGCAGCTTGGACATTTACTCGCTAAACACAAACACGTGTTAGTGACGGCTGAATCTTGCACTGGCGGAGGTGTCGCGAGTGCAGTCACCGATATTGCGGGCAGCTCTGGATGGTTTGATCGCGCTTTTGTTACGTACAGCAATGAAGCCAAACAAGAGATGATAGGTGTACAACTTAAAACCTTAATGGAGTTCGGCGCCGTGAGTGAGCCTGTCGTAATAGAAATGGCGAGCGGGGCATTGCAATATTCAAACGGGACGATCTCTGTATCAATCAGTGGCATCGCTGGCCCAGGTGGCGCGACCGAAGATAAGCCTGTTGGTACAGTATGCTTCGCGTGGAAAGCGCTAAATGGCTGGGATAAAGTAGAAACGCATGTATTTACAGGCGACAGATCACAAGTACGCCAACAAGCCACGCACCATGCCCTGCAAGTTATTTATGATTACCTATCAATGGAAGGTAAGTAACATTTGTACAAATTATTTTCATACAGGTATAGACACTGTATGAATCAACAGTATAATAAAAGCCAATTAGTCACCCCTATGTGGGTTAGAAATAGATTCTAGATCGCTTGTTGAGACAACCGATTATGTGGAGATAGAAATGGACGAGAATAAACAAAAAGCGTTAGCCGCAGCCCTTGGTCAGATTGAAAAGCAATTTGGTAAAGGTTCTATCATGCGTCTTGGTGATAACCGCACAATGGACGTAGAAACTATTTCTACAGGTTCTCTATCTCTAGATATCGCACTAGGTGCTGGTGGCCTACCGATGGGACGTATCGTAGAAGTTTACGGTCCAGAATCATCAGGTAAAACAACGCTAACGCTTGAGCTTATTGCTGCAGCACAGAAAGTGGGAAAGACGTGTGCATTCGTTGATGCGGAGCACGCACTAGACCCTATCTACGCTCAAAAGCTTGGTGTTGATATCGATGCACTTCTTGTTTCTCAACCAGATACTGGTGAGCAAGCGCTGGAAATCTGTGATGCACTGGCTCGTTCAGGTGCAATCGACGTTCTTGTTATTGACTCAGTAGCAGCCCTAACACCAAAAGCAGAAATCGAAGGCGAAATGGGCGACAGCCACATGGGTCTTCAGGCTCGTATGCTTTCTCAAGCAATGCGTAAGCTGACGGGTAACCTTAAGCAGTCTAACTGTATGGCTATCTTCATTAACCAAATTCGTATGAAAATTGGTGTGATGTTCGGTAACCCAGAAACAACAACAGGTGGTAACGCACTTAAGTTCTACGCATCTGTTCGTCTTGATATTCGCCGTACTGGTGCGATTAAAGATGGTGATGAAGTTGTTGGTAACGAAACTCGTATCAAGGTCGTTAAGAACAAGATTGCTGCACCATTCAAACAAGCTGAGACTCAAATCCTTTACGGTAAAGGCTTCAACCGCGAAGGTGAGCTTATCGACTTAGGTGTTAAGAATAAGCTAGTAGAAAAAGCAGGCGCTTGGTACAGCTACAAAGGCGATAAGATCGGCCAAGGTAAAGCTAACGCTGGTAAATACCTACGTGAAAACCCAGAAGTTGCTCTAGAGATCGATACTAAACTTCGTGAGTTACTACTGACTCCTGCTGTTCTTGAAGAGAAAGACGTAGAGAAAGAAGAAGAAAACGAAGAGCTATAAGCTCACGTTTTATAGAGTGGATGTTTGAAAGAAGCATCCGCTTTGAAAGAATTTAAAGCCTCGCATATTTTATGCGGGGCTTTTTTATTGGATCTGCTCCGTCGAGCATGTCTTTGGTCAAATCTCTCTCGTTGACTGAGTTTCTTCGGTACTAGGTCGTCAATTTAGTTCTGCTTTTCCACGGCAAGATATAGTGGAATATTCTTCATTTTATCGAATTCCCACTAAAATCCTGCCCAAGGGTGTCTTTTCTACAAGAAAACTAGTCGAAGCCTTAACCATGATCTACAATACGGCAAAATTCTAACTCGACTATTTTCAGGAAGAGCTGCATGTACATGAGCACTGATGAGGTTCGCAACGCGTTCCTTAAGTTCTTTGAGAGCAAAGAACACCAAATCGTAGACAGTTCATCGTTAGTTCCACATAACGATCCAACCCTGCTATTCACTAACGCAGGTATGAACCAATTCAAAGATTGCTTCTTAGGCGCCGAAAAGCGTGCCTACACTCGAGCAACTACGGCTCAGCGTTGTGTACGTGCGGGTGGTAAACACAATGACCTTGAAAACGTAGGTTTCACGGCTCGTCACCACACGTTCTTCGAAATGCTAGGCAACTTCAGCTTTGGCGACTACTTCAAAGAAGAAGCGATTGGATTTGCTTGGGAATTCCTGACTGAAACTCTTCAACTGCCAAAAGATCGTCTACTGGTAACGGTATACGAGACAGATGATGAAGCATTCGATATCTGGAACAAGAAAGTAGGTGTTCCTGCTGACCGTATCGTTCGCATTGGCGACAAAGAAGGCGGTAAACAGTTCGAGTCTGATAACTTCTGGACGATGGGTGACACAGGTCCTTGTGGTCCATGTACTGAAATCTTCTACGATCACGGTGAGCACATCTGGGGCGGCCGTCCTGGTACACCTGAAGAAGATGGTGACCGTTTCATCGAGATCTGGAACAACGTATTCATGCAGTTCAACCGTCACGCTGACGGCACAATGGAACCGCTACCTAAGCCTGCTGTAGATACAGGTATGGGTATTGAGCGTATTTCTGCAATCATGCAGGGCGTTCACTCTAACTACGAAATTGATGTATTCCAAAAGCTAATCAAAGCGACTGCGGAAGTTGTTGGTCATGACGATCTATCTAACCAATCGCTACGCGTTATTGCTGACCACATCCGTTCTTGTTCATTCCTAATTGCTGACGGTGTTATGCCTTCAAACGAAGGTCGTGGCTACGTTCTACGTCGTATCATCCGTCGTGCAGTTCGTCACGGTAACAAGCTTGGCGCACAAGGCGTGTTCTTCCACAAACTTGTGGGCGTACTGGCTGAAGTGATGGGCTCTGCGGCAGATGAACTTAAGAAACAGCAAGAGCTGGTTGAAAAAGTACTTCGCATTGAGGAAGAGAACTTTGGTCGTACGCTAGAGCGCGGCATGGTTATTCTTAATGACGCACTAGATGCACTTGAAGGCAAAGAGCTTGACGGCGAAACAGTTTTCAAACTTTACGATACATACGGCTTCCCAGCTGACCTTACTAACGATGTAGCTCGCGAACGCGATTTTACTATCGATGAAGAAGGCTTTGAGAAGGCGATGGAAGCACAGCGTAAGCGTGCACGTGAAGCAGGCCAATTCGGCACGGATTACAACGCGACAATCAAAGTAGACACCAACACTGAGTTCTGTGGTTACACAGCAACTGAAGGTGCTGGTGAAATCTCTGCGCTATTCGTTGACGGCGAAGAGGTTGCTTCACTATCGGCTGGCGACAAAGCAATCATCATCCTTGAAGAGACACCATTCTACGCTGAGTCAGGCGGTCAATGTGGTGATGCTGGTACACTAAAAACAGCGTCGGGTCTTTTCAAAGTACAAGACACTCAGAAGCTAGGTAACGCATTTGCGCACCACGGTGAGCTAGTTGAAGGTGTATTTGCTAAGGGCGATAAAGTAGAAGCAACGGTTGACGCTGAGCGTCGAGCTGCTATCTCACTAAACCACTCTGCCACTCACTTACTTCACTCTGCATTGCGCGAAGTGCTAGGTGAGCACGTTGCTCAGAAAGGTTCTTTAGTTAAGCCAGACAACCTACGTTTTGACTTCTCTAACCTTGAAGCGGTAACACCAGCACAGATTAAAGAAGTAGAGCGTCTAGTTAACGCACAAGTTCGTAAGAACCATGTGATTGAAACGAACATCATGGACATCGAGTCAGCGAAAGAAAAAGGTGCAATGGCACTGTTTGGCGAGAAGTACGATGATGAAGTTCGCGTTCTATCTATGGGCGACTTCTCTACTGAACTTTGTGGTGGTATCCACGCTTCAAACACAGGTGATATCGGCCTATTCAAGATCACTTCTGAAGGTGGTATTGCTGCGGGTATTCGTCGTATTGAAGCGGTAACAGGTGAAGCTGCACTAGATGCAGTAGAAGCTCAAGCTAACGCTTACGAAGAGAAACTGGCTGAATCAGCTAAGAAAGCGAAATCGCTAGAGAAAGAAATCCAACTGCTTAAAGAAAAGATGGCTGCTGCAGAAAGCGCAAATATCATGGGCAAAGTAGAAGACATCTCTGGTACTAAAGTTTTGGTTGCTGCAATTGAAGGCGCAGACAACAAGAACCTACGTACTATGGTTGATAACGCTAAAAACCAAGTAGGTAGCGGCATCATCCTGATTGCGAATATCGCAGACGGTAAAGTTGGCTTGATTGCTGGCGTAACCAAAGACCTTATCGGCAAAGTAAAAGCGGGTGACCTCGTTAAGATGGTTGCTGAGCAAGTTGGCGGTAAAGGCGGCGGTCGTCCAGATATGGCTCAAGCGGGCGGTACAGACGTTGAAGCACTGCCAGAAGCGCTTAAATCTGTGCGTACTTGGCTAGAAGAGCGTCTTTAAGCTTAAGTAATTGATACAAAGATGCCCAATCAGTTGATTGGGCATCTTTTATTTTGCCTATTGGAAGTGTGTTTAAACAAGGTTTGATTGAGATTAACCAAGAAGTCTAATGGTGGCGTTAGACTCCTTGGTTAATTTTTTATTGCTTCGCCCTGACGCGGAGTATGTGTTTTTTTGTCATATATAGACATTGGTCTTGGGAAGGTGAGGACGGGTGAAAATGCCTCTTATCGTGCAGAAATTTGGTGGAACGTCGGTGGGTTCAATTGAACGAATCCATCATGTAGCAGAAAAAATCATTGAAGCGAAAAATGAAGGGAACCAGATCGTGGTTGTCGTTTCTGCTATGTCTGGTGAAACAAATCGGTTAGTTAATTTAGCCACGCAAGTTGATAGCGTACCAAACGCTAGAGAACTGGATGTGTTGTTAACGGCTGGCGAGCAAGTTTCCATGGCCTTGTTAGCAATGACGTTACACAAGTTAGGTTATGAAGCGACATCGATGACTGGCTATCAAGCCAAGATACACACGGATTCTAATCATAATAATGCAGCGATTGAGCGTATTGATACTGCTCCGATTCAAGCTCTGCTAGATGACAACCAGATTGTTATTGTTGCAGGCTTTCAAGGATTCAATGCGAAAGGTGATATCACGACATTAGGCCGCGGTGGTTCAGATACTACAGCGGTCGCGCTTGCAGGTGCCTTGCAGGCGAAAGAATGCCAGATCTATACTGATGTAGATGGTGTTTACTCTTGTGACCCTAGAGTCGTAAAACAATCTCAGAAATTAGATACTTTAGACTTTCCTTCTATGGAAGAGATGGCTCGCCGAGGCGCTAAGGTATTGCACCTTCCTTGTGTTCAGTATGCATGGCAGCACAACGTGTCATTGCGAGTGCTTTCAAGCTTTGAACAAGGCGAAGGCACATTGATCGCGGGTAATCAGTGTTTGAATGATATTGCTGGCATCGCCATCCAAAGAGATATGGTGCGTATCGAGTGTTTGAATGAAGATTTACCGTCTTTCATTTCACATTGCCAACTGTTGGGGATCGAAGTCTGTAGTGTGATCGAGGAAACAGAACGGGCAGCACTCATTATTAAACAAGACATAAGTGCCAAATTAAAACTAGTTTTTGCTGAGAAAATCCGTAATAGTGAACAGGTTAGTTTGTTAACTGTGGTAGGAAGCCGAACACAAGAAATTGTGGTCAGTTCACATGGATTGTTGTCTGAAGGCGAAATTGATGTACAGCATCACTTATTGCAGCAGCAGTCTTTAACTTTGGTGATATCACCAACGCAAGTCGATATGGCTGCTAACATATTACACAATGCATACATCGTAGCGCGTGAAACACAGGGTTATCCTAAAAAAGAAGTGCATTTTGGTTAAATAAACTCAATCGATAGTTTACGAAAATATAACTTTTGTTGGATAATGCTCTCGTAGCTAGATAAATTTAGAGATTACTCAAGGAGCAAAGAATGCTAATTTTGACTCGCCGCGTTGGCGAAACACTGATGATTGGTGATGAAGTAACAGTTACTGTACTAGGCGTTAAAGGTAACCAAGTACGTATCGGTGTTAACGCACCTAAAGAAGTATCTGTTCACCGTGAAGAGATCTACATGCGCATTCAAGCTGAAAAAGGTAATGGTAACGTTGCATCTGGCAACTACTAATACTTTTGCGTAGAGAAGAGGCTAGCATTGTTGCTAGCCTTTTTTGATCTTGGGGAACCGAAACACTGATTGGGACATAGATGGGTTGGATAACGGATCGGTCTCAAAGTGGTGAAGTGAATGCTTTGTGATGCTGCGAGATACAGACAAGGTTGAACAGAACTGTTGCTCTGTATTTTGTTTGGCAAAACTCAAGATTTATTCGCTTCCCCTATGGCGAAAATACGCATCCCGTAGTATTGTGCCATCAGCGGTAGCACTTGCTTCTGGAGAAATTAGATAATTGTTTTCGGCTGTTTATTATTGCCAATCTTTCACCTTAATTTTTAAGGGAAAAAGCGCGATTTGAATCTTATAAGTTCAATTTGCAAGCGCTTTGATTAAATAGCAAACGGTTGAGTGTTTTTGTCCAATTTTTTTCAATAAAGTGTTTGACATATTTTCGGTAAAACGTAATATGTGCCTCCGCAAGACGGTGAGGTGGCCGAGAGGCCGAAGGCGCTCCCCTGCTAAGGGAGTATGTGGTTTGTAGCTGCATCGAGGGTTCGAATCCCTCCCTCACCGCCATTTCTTGCGAGTCTAAAATTAGCAATTTAGACAATGTAAATGTGCGTCCTTAGCTCAGCTGGATAGAGTACCTGGCTACGAACCAGGCGGTCGGAGGTTCGAA